>JAFAAT010000120.1 GCA_023426425.1 Bacteroidota bacterium
CACCACTGTGTCTATAACTTGGTGCAAACATAGGAGCAGGCACGGAGGTTCACAGAGATTGTAATTTGGACTGATCCTGGCTTGTTGTGCGAAAGACAAGTTACAGAAAGGGCAGAGAAGGCGCAGAGGTACCCAGAGAGCTCATTCTACTTACCCGCTGATTCAATTTTCGGTACTGAATTGAGCTAGATGAGCGTTTTAGGTTAAATTGCACCCCCATCAATAGCCATGGACTTACCAGCAGGCAAAAAAATCTACTTCGCTTCCGATTTCCATCTGGGCATTCCGGATAGGGCTACAAGCCTTGAAAGGGAAAAGCGCGTTTGCCAGTGGCTGGATGAAATAAAACACAACGCACATCAGATTTACCTGGTGGGAGATCTGTTCGATACCTGGTTTGAATACAGGAATGTAGTCCCCAAAGGATACACCAGATTTCTTGGAAAACTTGCGGAGCTTTCCGACGCCGGGCTTCATATTGAAGCATTTACCGGCAATCATGATTTGTGGATGCGAGGATATTTTGAAGAGGAGTTGAATATACCCGTAAATCATCAGCCGGTAGAGCGGGAGTTTAATGGCAAGCGTTTTTTCATAGGGCATGGTGACGGCCTGGGTCCTGGTGATCATGGATACAAACTGTTGAAGGCCGTGTTAAGGAATCCTGTTTCGCAGTGGCTATACAGAAGGTTACATCCTGATACTGGTGTGGGTCTTGCTGGTTGGTTTAGCCGCCTGGGGCCAAAGCACAATGTAGCAGAATCACCTTTCCAGGGGCCGGAGAAGGAGTTCCTGGTTCAGTTTTGCCTCGATACCCTGCAGCGTGAGCATTTCGACTATTTCGTTTTTGGCCACAGGCACATAGCAATTGAGTATCCTTTGCCGAACAGCAGTGTGTATGTAAATCTTGGAGACTGGATTCGCTACAATAGTTATGGAGAGTTTGATGGGCAGGTACTGAGGCTGAAATATTACAAACAAGGAAAATGAAGGAAAGGAAACTCGTAATGATCAGGCATGCTAAATCCAGCTGGTCGAACCCACTGCAAAGCGATTTCGAGCGGCCGTTGAATGAGCGTGGCGAACAAGATGCACCGATGATGGGCGAGCGCCTGAAGAAGCTGGGGCTTATACCAGATCTTGTTATTTCCAGTCCGGCGAAAAGAGCGAAGCAGACAGCTAAAAGAGTTGCAGCCGCAGTAGGTTATGACAAAGACAAGATCATTTATGTAGATAAGCTCTATCACTGTATACCTGCTGTGTTTGAAGAAGTGATAGTGGAACTGGAGGAGAAGTATGAGACTGTTTTTATCGTGGCCCACAACCCCGGGATTACGGATTTCATAAATGAAGTGTCTGACAAGTTCAGAACTGATAATGTGCCTACCTGCGGCATTGCAGGCATAAGGTTTAATGCTGACCAGTGGTTTGACTATAAGATGGAACCCAAACAAGTATTTTTTTACGATTATCCAAAGAACATTAATGGCATCAAGTAAGACATCCGCGCGTACGATAAGCACCCTTGAGTTGTTGTTTGAAGAACATTTCGGAGTCAAGGCGGAGCAGATAGAGTTGTTACCTGTGTCCGGATCTGACAGAAGATATTACCGGATCAGGGGAGACAAGTATTCGGCAATAGGAACACATAATGAGCATATTGCGGAGAACAATACCTATTTCTATTTCACGGAGCTTTTCAAGAAGCACGAGATAAACATACCAGAGATTTACAAGACCAGCAAGGACAGGAAGTATTACCTGCAGCAAGATCTGGGTACTGTTTCCCTGTTCGATCTTTTATCCCGCGAGGGGTACACAGAGGAAGTGCGGGCGCAGTTCTATAAAGCAATCGAGCAATTGGTAAAGCTGCAGTGGATTGCCGGAAGAGAAGCCAACTTTGATCAGTGTTTTTCTACAAAGCAGTTCGATGAAAAAGCCATCATGGCTGATCTGTTTTATTTCAAGTACTACTTTGCAGATCTGCAGAAAGTGAACTACAACAAGAACCTGTTGATGGAGGAGATGGAGCAGTTGAGCAGGGAGCTTGGAAGGATTCAGCCGCAGACGCTAATGTACCGGGACTTCCAGAGCCGGAACATCATGTTGCATGACAAAGCTGCGTACCTGATAGACTACCAGGGAGCTATGCAGGGGCCGCCGCAATATGACCTTGCCTCATTGCTTTGGCAGGCAAAGGCTCAGTTGCCCGAGCCCTGGAAAGAAGACCTGCTCAACCACTACATCACCACACTGAATGAGCTGCCTATTGCAAGGGTAAATGAAATTCACTTCAGGAAGGGTTATGCACAGTTTGTATTAATCCGGCTGTTGCAGGTATTGGGCGCTTATGGGTTCAGGGGATTGCTGGAACGCAAGCCGCATTTCATTTCGAGTATTGCGCCGGCGTTGAAGAATCTGGAGCTCTTTTTATCACAGCACCCACAGATACCAGCCTACCCGGAGCTAAGGTCTTTGCTGGAAAAACTAAGCACAGAAGAAATGCAGGCTCAGTACCGGCAGCCGAAAGCGAAGGAAGATGCGAAGCTCCAGATTACTATTAACAGCTTTTCTTACAAAAATGGAATTCCTAAGGACAAGAGCAGTCATGGTGGAGGCTTTGTATTTGACTGCCGGGGCATTCTGAATCCCGGGAGGTTTAGTGCATACAAGCACCTCACCGGGCATGACGCGCCGGTACAGGATTTTCTGAAGCAGGAGACGAAGATGCAGGAGTTCTTGAATCACGTGTTTGGGATTGTGTCTATCAACGTGGACGATTATCTGGCCCGAGGCTTTGATCATTTGAGTGTGTCATTTGGATGTACCGGAGGGCAGCACAGGTCGGTGTTTGCGGCAGAGCAGCTGGGCGCGTATTTGAGCAACCGGTATAACATACCTGTGACTATCAGTCACCTGAATGAGAAGAAATGGATGCTGAAGCCTGAGCGTGGGGAAAGCGATAGCTGAGCATAGGGTTTTCCCGGGGGACTGATTGAGAGTCAGAGACATGTGTAAGGCGAGGTAAGTCGGACCTGTTTTCTTTTTGAAGCAATCAGGATGAATTCTCTATTTTTAACCTGTCCAAAGACGCGTATGAACAAGAATAACTATGTGGCGATAATGGCCGGGGGAATTGGCAGCCGCTTTTGGCCTGAGAGCCGAACATCCTATCCGAAACAATTCCTGGATATTCTTGGCACTGGTAAGTCGCTCATCCAATGGACCTATCACAGATTTAAGACTATAGTTCCACAGGAGAACATTTACTTCATCACCAATCAGGCATACCTGGATGTTTTGAAGGAGCAGTTACCAGAAGTTTCGGAGCATAACATCATCAGTGAGCCTTCACGCAAGAATACTGCGCCCTGTGCTGCCTACTTTGCCCATAAGCTGATGGCTCTGAATCCTGAAGCCAATATCATACTTTCTCCTGCCGATCACCTGATCATGGATGAGCACAGCTTTGAGAAGACCACTCTTGAAGCGTTGACGTTTGTTTCCAGGCATGATGCATTATTGACGATGGGGATCAAGCCCAGTCGGCCTGACACGGGGTATGGCTACATTCAGTATGACCAGGACGAAGAAATTGATCAGGTATTTCGTGTAAAGACTTTTACAGAAAAACCTTCGCTGGAGTTGGCGCAGACTTTCCTCAAGAGTGGAGACTTTCTCTGGAACTCGGGAATATTTGTGTGGAATGTGAGGACCATTATGGATGCACTTGCGAAGCATATGCCAGAGCTGAATGAGGTGTTTTTACAGGCAAAGGATGTATACAATACCGAAGGAGAAACGGAACTGATCAACCAGCTTTATGCACATTGCACGAATACATCGATTGACTATGGCATCATGGAGAAAGCAAGGAATGTGTTTGTGATACCTGCCAATTTTGGCTGGTGTGATCTGGGTACCTGGGAGTCGGCTTATGAGAACTCTGACAAAGACTACCTGGGCAATGCCGTGTATGGTAAGAATGTGATGGTGATTGATGCTACTGAGTGTATGATCAAGGCTCCGGCGGAGAAGCTCGTCGTGCTGCAGGGGCTGGAGAAGTTTATTGTTATTGACACCCCTGATGTGCTGCTGATCTGCGAGCGCAGCCGTGAACAGCAGATCAAAGACTATGTCGCAGAAGTTAAAAGAAACAAAGGCGAAAAATACCTCTGATGCAGATACCCCATAAGCACAGTGCTACCGGCAATACGATATTTACTTTCATGTCTGCGCTTGCGGGTGAACACAATGCTATAAATCTTTCTCAGGGATTTCCTGATTTCCCTATAGATCCTATGCTTGCGGGTCTGCTTCAGGAGGCGGCCAATGGAAACTACAATCAATATGCACCGATGGCTGGCCTGCCGATGCTGAGGTATGCCATTGCAAGTGATTTCAGAAACCGGTATCAGGTGGAAATCGATCCTGAGACTGAGATCACTGTCACGCCGGGTGCTACATACGGAATTTACACGGCCTTTACCTCCTTTCTGCAGAAGGGCGATGAAGTGATTGTACTTGAGCCAGCCTATGATAGTTACATCCCCAACATAGAGCTGAATGGTGCGGTGCCGGTTTGCGTGCCTCTGACTGCGCCGGAATTTAAAGTGGATTGGCAGAGAGTGAAGGATGTGGTGACTGAAAACACCCGGGCATTCATTATCAATACACCGCATAATCCTACCGGGGCTGTTTGGACAGCGCAGGACTGGGCTGAGCTGGCGAACATTGTAAAAGACACTGAGATCATCATTTTGTCGGACGAGGTGTATGAACAACTCATCTTTGATGGAAAGAAGCATATCAGTGTATTGGAGCATCCTGAACTGAGGGAACGATCCTTTGCTATCTTTTCATTTGGAAAGGTGTTTAACAACACCGGTTGGAAGATTGGATATGTGATTGCTCCGCCTTCCCTGACGGCGGCATTCAGACATGTGCATCAGTTCCTTTCGTTTTCTGTGAACACTCCGGCGCAGTATGCTGTTGCACAGTATCTTTCTCAGCCAGAACTTCCGGATGTGCGGGGGATGATGGAGCAGAAGCGGGACTATTTCCTGGAGCTGATGCAAGACCTGCCTTTCACGGTGCATCAGATCACATCGGGAAGTTATTTCCAGGTTTTAGGCTTTGAGCGGGTGAGTGAACTTGGTGATTTTGAATTTGCGAAGTGGCTGACCAGGGAAGTGGGTGTGGCTACCATACCGGTGAGTGCGTTCTATTCAGACAAGCAGGATCATAGGTTGATCCGCTTTTGCTTTGCAAAGAAGGAGGAGACGCTGAAAGCAGCTGCTGAGCGGCTTTCGAGGGTGAAGAGCATGGTGGCGCAACAGCCTGTTGCCGGCCAATAGGAAGTGACTGATTCCCATATTATTTTAATGTAGTCTTTGCAGAAAATCTTCGTTATTTTGTAGGTGATGAATCCGCAGATCCTGACATTATTTGGTGAAGAGTATGCACCACAGCCGGCCAAGCCGGCGAGGGGCAGGGCGAAGCGGAAAGACCCGGCAGAGGAGAAAGCGGAAGAGCAATCAGAGAGTGAGTCCAAATCTGAGGGTGAGCCCCTGATCGAGCGAGAATCTGTAGCAGAGAGCCAACAGTCCCAGGAAGTTTTACCAGAAGCCATTGCTCCAGTACCAGAGGTTGTTGCGGAGGCTGCACCTGAAGAAAAGCGCATGCCGGAGACGGAGCAGGCAGGGTCTGCAGCACCAGGAGTGATGCCTGCGGCTGAAGCGGTGCAGGAGCACATTGTTCCTCCTCCTGTACAGGAGCCTGAAGTGGTGTATGATTCTCAACCAGTGAAAGCTCCTGCGGCGCGGGCGGAGGAAAAGAAGAAAGCTACACGGGTGAGGAAGACGCCCATCAAGAAGCGTATCATTCAGCCCCGGACAGATCTGCTGAAAGGATGGGTGCCTGTAAAACAATATTACACTATAGGAGAGGTTTCCCGCCTGTTTGATGTGAACACTTCCCATATACGGTTCTGGACAAATGAGTTTGCGCTGAAAGTGCGGACGACGAAGAAAGGTGATCGCCTGTATACACCCGCCCAGATACAGGAATTGCATACAATCTATGATCTGGTGAAGGTGCGTGGGTTTACGCTTGCAGGTGCGAAGGCGAAGCTCAAGGAAGACAAGAAAGAAGCAGCGGAGAAGCAGCAAATCAAGCAATCCCTGCTGAAGCTGAAGAACCGGCTGAAAGCAATGCGGCAACAGCTTGCCTAAAACTGATTACTATGAGGCGTTGGTTTATCATTCTACTTATGTTTATTACACACAACTCGTCGGCACAGGCGGATTTTGACCGTTTGGAGGATGAGACCGGAGCGGTGGTGTTCAAGGGGCAGTTTGGCTTTGAAGATCTAATGAAGGAGGCCAGCTTCAGTTGGATGCAGGAAACATCGTATTCCCCGGATTCAACTGCAGTGAAATATTTGAAAAAGCACCTCCCGGAATATGAAATGATTGTTTTCCTGGGGACCTGGTGTACAGATTCTCATGATATGATTCCAAAGCTATATAAGACACTGCAGGTCTCGGCAATGCCGGCGAGTGTTGCATTGTATGGTGTCGATCGTGCAAAGGAGGCGAAATATGTGGAGCACAAGCTATACAAGGT
>JAFAAT010000180.1 GCA_023426425.1 Bacteroidota bacterium
CACGCAGGCACACACATTGACGCTCCCCTGCATTTCATCCGCAACGGAAAAGATATCACTCATATCGACCTCGACTCAGTCATAGGGTTCACCAAAGTATTCCACATTACTGATCCTCAGCAGATCACCTTCGGTGAACTCAAAGAACTACCCATCGAAGAAGGCGACCGCATCCTGTTTCGTACACGCAACTCAGACGTGGACTGGTTGCGTAAACCTTTCCTTCATGATTTTGTCTATCTCAGCACCAACGCAGCTCAGTACCTGGTAAAACTTGGTGTAAAATGCATAGGCGTAGACTACCTTTCCGTAGGTGGTTTCGACAACGGGGTTGAAGTACATGAGTTGCTTTTGGGCGCTGACATCACTATAATCGAAGGTCTCAACCTCCAGCATCTGCGCCCCGGCCTCTACGATATGATCGCATTACCTCTAAGGATTAAGGGCGCAGATGGCGCTCCCGCACGGGTAATTGTCCGCCGCATTAGCCCTGACGAAGATTCAGAAGTGCCCATTTAAGCGCCTGCTCGTTGCACCACACTAAGCATTTTGCTTCGGGATTGTTCAATCGTAGAGGTTGCATTCAAAAGAACAGGACAACCTACTTCTGTGTCAGATGATTGTAGTCTTTTAAAAGTTGCTCCAGCAATTCCCTCGGTTCCAGTTCAGTTTTTATCTGCAAGACCTCTTCTATTCTGGAAGCTACCTGTGCCATATATAGCTCCGTATCCCTGTTAGATCCTCTGGTGTGTAAAAGATTCCTGATGCCGTTGATATCCCGGTCGCTAAGGCGCATTACCTCAGGGTACATTACTTTATATCCTTCCTCTTCCAGCTCCAGGTATATCGTCTCATCAATTCCGGTCCGGTAGTTTTTGTCAATTACTACTGTGCCTGCTACCAGATCACCCAGTCGCTGGTTATACTTCGACAATGCTGCCGATAATACAGCGGCAGCACCCAGGGTTATCATCATGTCAAACAGTCTGAACAACCATCTCAGCAGGTATTGACTCACTGTTGCCTCATTTCCCGACAGGTCTATCACTTTTATTCCCATCGCTTTTTTCCCTACCGATTGCCCGCTCCAGAATATCTCACAGAACAAATGATATGAATATGCAGGTATAAGCAGGAGTAGAATGGCAGCCGTGTCCCCCAGGGATTCATATACCCCAAGTGGCTGAACCAAAAAGCGATTCACGATATACACATAGGTATAAATGAGCAACAGGTCCATTAGCCATGCAAGCAGTCTTTTGTGAAAAGCCGCAATCCTGAATTCCAGGTCTATATTAAACGGTGTGGTAACGGTAATTACACTCATCTTAATTCAATTGAGCGCCCTGCCCTTCAGCATACCAATATTGGGACAACTCAATATCGATCATTAAGTCTCCTGCCAGCTTCGCCAGCTTGTGCGGAATAGTGTCATATTGTGCTACTATCTTGCTATCGACAAACTGTGTATAGTATCCAAAGTCAAGCTTCGCAGTCGCGTTCACCTGCTCTAGTTTCTTTAATTTCATCAGGTGTGTTTCCAGCCACCTAATGGCCTCCTCAGTCTGCAGCTTCAGGTCTGTAAAATCCGCCTTGCTCACATCAAATCCGCAAAGGGTTTGCTCATACAGCTTCTGCCCTTCCCGGGTTTCTACCACCGACCCCTTCTCAATCGTTTTATACGGTTCAAGTTCCAGTAGCTTAACAAGTTCCTGAGAGCTGCATTCGCAGGAAATCCACAGTACACAAGGCATAAAATAGAGGTGTTTGGGTGGCGATATTTGCCACGCAAAGAAACAGTCTCTCCCTAAATAAACAAAAAGATCAGAAGTGCATATCGATCACGCTACCCAATGGGATCAGCATGCCACCCTTCAGCTGGATGTATTCATCCGTACACGACCACACTGTCGTCTCCACCGTCTTAGGCCCTTGCGTGGTCTCAAACGTAATTGAGGTCTTGCCTTTAAACTCATTTCCGAGCCTCACCGCATAGGCCAGCTCCTGGCGCCAGTGCTCAGAGTTATCAACAAAAGCAGGGACAATTTTGAACTGGGGAATCTCCTCTTTAGCAATTAATGTGGGCATAATTCAAGGATTGATTAGTCCTAAGTTACAAAAAAAACAATATCCCCCTGGCATTACCCGGGGGGATTTGTTTATAATTTAAGAGAACTACTTACTTCGAAAAGCTCAAATCCTTCACCAGCTTTTCTGGTAGCTTCGGTAAAAGATTCCTCGGTAGTAAGAATGAAGTCAACTCCGCCAGCTCCTTAAACACATAATGACTGTCCGCTGCTTTGCTCAGGTAGTCCGCACCGCTGCTTCCTCCTGTGCCCAGCCGCTTCCCAATAGTCCTTTGCACCAGATGTATATGCCTGTGCCTCCACAACGACAATAACTCATCTATCTCAAGTAGGGTACTCAATAGCTCGTAAGGCAGATGAAGTAACGGAAAGTCTCGATACAACATGATAAACAAGGCATTCCTGTTAGCATCCGCACTAAAGCTTCTGTTTTCAGGATATCCTGCGTCGTCAATAAACAACTGATCAAACGACTTGAGGTTTACACGCTCGGCCTCCTGAAGGCTCTCCTCATATGCTCTTCTATATTGTTGCCAGAACGGCCGGTCACTGTTCTCAATCTCCCAGTAGTTGCCACTCTTAATAAATGGCATCCGCTCAAGCCACCTGTTCACCAGCACCAGCAGGCTTTCCTGCTTCTCTGCTTCCTTCACCCGTTCTACATCGCCTGGCGTCAACTGCGACAAGTAGTAGCCCTGACCATGTCTATGCTTGAATTGAAGACCCAGGGAAGCCTCAATCATCTTAAATTGTATGCTCTGAAAACCAGAAGCCGGACGAAGCAGATCACGGAAGTCCAGGAAGTCCAGCGGTGTCATGGTCTCCAACACACCCATCTGGCTTACTGCTATATCCAGAATCCTGCACACGCGCTTAAGCCTGTGCACGGTGTTATACACGTCCGGACTGTTATTTGGAATATTCGGCTGTTTAAATATCTCCCGCACAATCCTCAGCTCATGCAGGATCTGCTTAAACCAAAGTTCATACGCCTGGTGAATAATGATGAACAACATTTCATCATCTGCACGTATGCCTTCTTTCCCGCTCTCAGGATCCTGGGCGTTCAGAATCTTGTCCAGTTGCAGGTACTCACTATAATAAACAGGCGGTCTTTGCTTCTTTTCCATATGGCCGCTAAAATAGGTAATGTTGCCCGTTGGTAAAAGACTAACAAAAACCAAATATGTCACCGGTTTTCCTACACGTCTGAACAGCAGTGCTTCACGTTTTTATAACCTTCTATTCTGTAGATTTGCTCCCATGTCCATCAAAGTTGACTCGCTGACTAAAGTTTATGGTACTCAGCTTGCAGTAGATCATATTTCTTTTGAATTGAAGAAGGGTGAAATTGTCGGTTTCCTCGGCCCAAACGGCGCAGGAAAGTCGACCACCATGAAAATGATCACCGGATACCTACCTCCCACAGATGGTACTGCTGTCGTCGCTGGTTTTGACATCCAGAAGCAACCCATGGACGTGCGCAAAAGGGTAGGGTACCTCCCGGAAGCCAATCCCCTCTATTACGAAATGTATGTCCGCGAATACCTCGAGTTCACAGCCGGCATTCATAAACTAGGTAGGGATGCTAAGTCCCGCATCGAGGAAATGATCTCTCTCACGGGTCTCAATAAAGAAGCTCATAAGCGCGTCGGCGCGCTCTCCAAAGGCTATAAACAGCGTGTTGGTCTCGCCCAGGCCATGCTCCACAACCCCGAGGTCCTCATCCTCGATGAGCCCACCTCAGGTCTCGACCCCAACCAGATCGTCGAAATACGAGAACTCATCACACGCATCGGGCAGGAGAAAACCGTCCTGCTCTCCACCCACATCATGCAGGAGGTACAGGCCATGTGCAACCGCGTCATCATCATCAGCAGTGGCAAGATCGTCGCTGACGATACCATCGACAAGCTCCAGCAGGCCAACAGCCAGCAGGGCGCACTCCTTATTACCTTCGAGACCGACGTGCAGGCAGCTACTTTAAACAGCCTTCCTGGCGTCACCCGTATCGAGCCCCTAGGAAACAAGCAGTGGAGGTTCTTCACCAACAAGCCCGACGAGCTTAGAAAGGTCATCATGAAATGGTCTCTCGACAACGACATCAACATCAGCTCCATCGGTGCCGAAAGCCAGTCCCTTGAAGAAGTCTTTAGAAGCCTCACTCAGCAGAAGGCCGGATAATTCTTATTGTCACGACTAAGTAAGTAGCAACTCTCACAACCAATACAGCCGTGTAAATGCGACTGTGGCCAGGTAGTGAATAGCGGTGCAATCTGATGGCAGACTTTACGAATCACTCGCATAATTGTATCTTTGAGTTTAATCTATTTAGGTATGAAGGGGGTCAGATTTGTCATGGATGAGAAAAACCGCAAAACTGCTGTGATTATAGAACTAAAGACTATTGAGCAGCATCAAGAGGATCTTGAAGATTTCTTTGATGGTATATTGGCGGAGTCAAGGAAAGATGAGGAAAAAGTTCCGCTCGACGTTGTTCTTTCCAACTTGCAGAATTCAGGTAAACTGAAATGATTCGCTATCGGGTAGTACTTTCTAAGTCTGCTGAAAAAGCGCTGGAAAAACTTCCGCCCACTATTGTTCGCAGGATTGCTCCAGTGATTACTTCCCTTTAGGAAGAGCCTCGGCCTCCTGGATGTAAAAAGCTTAAAGGGTTTGAGAGTCTCTGGCGAGTTCGAATGGGCGACTACCGCATAATTTATATGATTGATGATGTCATATTTCTGGTAGATATCAGAGAAATTGGACACAGACGTGAAAATTACCGGTGAGAAGTTCTAGATAATATGTGGAAGACACTCCTGCAAACTCTCACCACCTTCAACC
>JAFAAT010000197.1 GCA_023426425.1 Bacteroidota bacterium
AAAGAAAACCGATCCTCCTTAAGATTGCCCCAGACCTCACAGACAGCCAGCTTGACGACATCATCGACATCGTCAACTCCACCGGCATCCAGGGTCTTGTTGCCACCAACACTACCATCGATCGCTCAGGTCTAACTACGCCCGCTGAGGAAGTTCAATCAATAGGGGCTGGTGGACTAAGCGGAAGGCCTTTGACTAAGCGAGCCACTGAAGTAATTCGCTACATCAGCCAAAAGAGTGGTGGAAAAATCCCCATCATTGCTGCGGGAGGAATATTTACGGCAGAAGATGCCAGAGAAAAATTGGAAGCTGGTGCCTCACTCGTGCAGGTTTATACAGGCTTCATCTATGAAGGACCGGCGATTGTAAAGAATATCTGCAAAGGATTGATCAAGCAGTAGCTATAGTTCCTTCCTGAGCCTTGCAACCGGGATGTTCAACTGCTCTCTGTACTTGGCTACAGTCCTGCGGGCAATATTATAGCCTTTCTCTACAAGCATCTCTGTCAGCTTCTCATCAGAATAGGGCTTCCTCTTGTTCTCGCCACCGATTATCTCAGACAATATACTCTTCACCTCCCGGGTCGACACTTCCTCACCACTGTCTGTCTGCAAGGCCTCTGAAAAGAAGTACTTAAGTTTATACGTGCCAAACTCTGTCTGAACAAACTTACTGTTCGCTACCCGGGACACAGTGGACACATCAAGTTTAGTGATGTTCGCAATATCCTTAAGGATCATTGGCTTCAGGTTGGTCTCATCCCCCGTAAGGAAGAACTCCCGCTGAAAATCAATGATCGCCTGCATCGTCTGTAAAAGCGTATGCTGCCTTTGCTTGATGGCATCTATGAACCACTTGGCTGCATCCAGCTTCTGCTTGATAAACAGTAGTGCTTCTTTCTGCTGCTTGTTCTTCTTATCACTGCGGTCATAGGCGCGCATCATCTCTTTATAGCCTTCTGAAACGCGCAGCTCTGGTGCATTCTTGGAATTGAGGGAAAGCTCCAGTACACCATTGTTATTAAATACAAAGAAGTCGGGTATCACATAGCTCTCGGCCTTACTCACCACCATATATACGGAGCCTGGCTTTGGATTCAACTTTATGATCTGATTGATGACCTTCTTGAAATCCTCATCGTTCAGGCCCAGGTGCCGCTGGATCTTGTCGTAGTGCTTTTTGGTAAACTCATTGAAATACCTGTCAATGACAGTCACCGCATCTTTTACATCTTTTGTTTGAGGCAGACGCCTTAGCTGAAGCAAGAGGCATTCCTGTAAAGTCCAGGCACAAACGCCCGGAGGATCGAAGTGGAGTTGTATCTGTTCGATTACTTCATTCACTTCATCCAGGGTAGTGTAAACGTTTTGTCCAAAGGCCAGATCATCAACAAGGGCGGTTGGCTCTCTGCGGAGATAACCATCTTCATCAATGCTACCCAGTACCTGGACGGCGATTTTTTGCCTGCGCTCATCGAGTTCAAGCAAGCTAAGTTGCCCCAACAAGTGCTCATGAAAGCTGGTCTCTACCCTGACCGGAGTTGTGCGTTCTTCACCGCTATGGTAATCATCCCCGTAACCATAGTCGCCCTCATCTTCGTTTCTCAGGAAATCGTCGAGCTCTACTTTTTCCGCAGTGTCGTTGGTGAGTTCCACATCATCCTCTTCACCCTCATACTCCTTTTCCGAATCGCTGTCCAGGTTATACTCATCCTGTTCGGCGTCAGTATCAGCATATTCAAGAGCAGGATTTTCTTCCATCTCTTCTTTGATACGCTCTTCGAGATTCACAGTCGGTACCTGCAGGAGTTTCATCAACTGAATCTGCTGCGGAGATAACTTCTGAAGGAGTTTCTGCGACTGTGATTGCTTCAACATTCTGTACAAAAATATAAATAACCCCCTCAGAAACCTTGGAAAGGCTAAAATTTTAACTCAGTGTCAGATTAACAGGGTTACCATCATTTAATCCTGGATTGCCTCAGTTTCTACTGCAGTATAAAGCTTATAGTAGTGCTGCCTGTCGGACATAAGCGATTCATGCGTGCCCCGTTCAATGATCTCTCCCTGGTCCATTACTATAATTGAATCTGCCTTACGAATAGTGGAAAGCCTGTGAGCTATCACGATAGAAGTTCTGCCCTTGATCATGGTATCAATCGCGTGCTGGATGAGCTGTTCACTTTCAGAGTCTACGGATGAAGTAGCCTCATCAAGAATCAGAATTGATGGATTGAATAACAACGCCCGGGCAAACGAAAGTAGTTGTCTTTGTCCCTGGGAAAGTGTATTTCCCCGTTCCATTACATTGAAGTCATATCCCCCGGGAAGCGACATGATAAAGTCATGAATGCCCAGCATCTTTGTCACCTCTTCCACACGTGCCCTGGGAATACTCTCATCCCTCAGCGTTATGTTGTCGCAGACAGTTCCGGAAAATAAGAACACATCCTGCAGCACAATACCGATATGGTGTCGCAGATTGTCAATCTCGTAGTCTCTGATATTGATACCATCTATCAATATCTCACCACCCTGTATTTCGTAAAGCCTGTTGAGGATGCTGATAATCGACGTCTTACCCGCACCTGTGTGACCAACAACAGCCATGGTTTTACCGGGTTCCAGCCTGAAGGATATTCCCTTCAACACGGGCACATCTTCCTTGTAACCGAAACGAACATTACGGAACTCAACCTCACCTTGCAGCTGTTCCGTTTTATGAGTACCTGAATGATTCATCTGTTCCTTGCTATCCAGCACAGAAAATACACGCTCTCCGGCAACCATTCCCATTTGCAACACATTGAATTTATCCGCCAGCATTCTCAGTGGACGGAATAACAGGTTGAGGTACATGATGAAAGCGATTATAACACCGGCGGTCACCTCATAGTTCATCATGCGTACAGCACCCCACCACACCAGCAGACCCATTGAGATGGCAAGAATGATCTCCACGACCGGAAAAAAAACGGAGTAAGCGAAGATCGCGCGGATATTGGCATCCCGATGTTCCTTGTTGATCTTCCGAAACTTCCCCAGCTCACGTTGCTCCGCAGCAAAGGCCTGAACCAGGTACATGCCTGTAATATGCTCCTGCGTAAAGGCGTTTAGCGCGGCTACAGCATTACGCACCCGCTGGATAGATTTGTTTACACTTTCCTTGAAAATTTAGGTGGCTACAATGATTGCCGGGAAGGTTGTGAGACAGATGAGCGTAAGCTTCCAGTCCGTCACCATCATCACTGTGATAATGGCTATTATGGTCAGCACATCCGCAACAATAGAGATGATACCTTCAGAAAACACGTCGTTTACTGCCTCAATATCATTAACAGTCCTTGTGGTAAGTGTGCCGATCGCAGTCTTATCATAGTAAGCAACGTTCTGATAGAGTATCTTCTTATAAACTGCTTTGCGAATTTCGTTGACAACGGTCTGTCCCAGCCAGTTGATCCGGTAGAGAAACCAGAATCGGAAGGCGCTTTCTACAATAAGCACACCAAAGTGAATGACACTAATTAATATCAGTCCTTGAAGTAAATTGTTACTGATGTACCGGTCTACTGATACCTGTATCAGGTAAGGCCTGAGTGGAGCCAGTACAGACAGCACGACCGACATGACCACCGAGAAGTAAAGAATACTCTTGTAAGGACGGGCGAATGAATATAGCCGTCTTAGGAGATGTATATCAAAGGTCTTCTTTTTCGTCCCTGCCTTGCTCAAACTATTGATCTTCTTTTACACTCATCAGGTAGGCCTTAATAAAATCGTCCAGCTCACCATCCATGACTGGTTGTACGTTGCCTACCTCATAATCGGTACGGTGGTCTTTGATCATCTTGTAGGGATGGAATACATATGACCGGATTTGTGAGCCCCACTCAATTTTCTTTTTATTCGCGTTGGCGGAGTTTTTCAGTTCTTCGCGCTTGCGCATTTCCACTTCATAGAGTTGCGACTTCAACATGGTCAATGCCTTCTCTCTGTTCTCACCTTGTGTTCTTGCCTGCTGGCATTCTACAATGATTCCAGAGGGGATGTGCTTCAGTCGCACTGCAGTCTCCACCTTGTTTACGTTCTGACCACCACTACCACCTGAGCGGAAGAATGCCCACTCCAGGTCTGAGGGATTTACTTCGATTTCAATTGTATCATCTATCAGGGGATACACGAAAACGGACGCGAATGAAGTATGCCTGCGCGCGTTAGAATCGAAAGGAGAAATACGTACCAGACGGTGTACCCCACTTTCTGCCTTCAGAAGTCCGTAGGCAAATGCGCCATCAAATTCCAGCGTTGCTTGTTTGATGCCTGCACCATCTCCATATTGTACATCTATTTCAGAGATTTTCCAGTCCTGTTTCTCTCCATACATGCGGTACATCCTCAATAGCATTTCTGCCCAGTCCTGGCTTTCGGTGCCACCTGCACCCGAGTTGATCACCATTACTGCTGGCATCTCATCCTCAGGTTCGTTTAGTGTAGACTTAAACTCAAGTTCATCCACTTCCTTCAGTGCTTTATCAAAAGCTTCCTTAGCCTCTTCCTCAGTAGCCTCACCGGCTTTCCAGAATTCGAAAAGCACTGCGAAGTCCTCCACAGCATTGCTCACCTTGTTGAACAGATCGATCCAGTACTGATTGATGTTGATCTCCTTGAGAATACCAGTAGCGCGTGCATTGTCATCCCAGAAACCGGGAGCGAGCGTCAGTGCACGGTCATTCTCCACCTTAGCTTTCCTGTCTTCAAATTTCAGAAAGCGCTGCAGTTGCTGCATGCGCTCCCGCATTTCCTTGAGTTGTTCCTGGGTCATAACGGGTGCAAAGGTACATAAGGAAACTAATCAGGTGACAGGCGCATGGTGCGCATGGTTGAAGATCGGTAGATGGATAGCCTTATCAGGTATTGCAGAATTACTGCCTTTCCTGAACTTCTACGTATGCTTCTTTCACTTTGAAAGTGAAGTTGCGCTGGGAAACATAGCTGAATACAGCTACAATCGCGGTGGTAAGGGCTTTGGAGGGTGTGGGATAGAACTGGCACCACTCCACAAACAATTTCAGGAAGGAGTAATTGAGCAGGATACACATTCCGACGAGGAGTGCATACCGAAAAAGCTGTACCCGCCCCCTAAGATTCGACTCGGTGAATACCACATATTTTGATAGAGCGAAACCTAGCGGAAAGCTGATACTAAAGGACACCATAAAAGCCGCTATGTGAGGCGACACGGTGATGAACGGAGTGTGTACAGGCTCCTTACCTAGCAGGAAGTTATAGGCGAGGAAATAGATCAGGATATCAAGTACTGTGTTTGAACCACCGCAGGCAAGGTAGCGGAAGGTGCGCTGATCAATCCACCTTGCAAAAGGCGGATGAAAAAAATCGATGATCGCCAGAATGATATTTCTTGCAGAGATTAACAAGGGAAGCAAAAATAAACGTTTTCATGCCTAAAACGATCAGGAAGAAGGGTTAATATGACCCTAAAATAGCAAAAGGAGCCGCTAGAAGCGGCTCCTGTACATGTTATAATGGAAATAATTATCCTTCAAGCTTTACCTGATCGTTCAGATCCACATCTACCACCACACGTCCGCAATGTTCGCACACGATGATCTTTTTACGCTGACGGATTTCTGACTGACGCTGAGGAGGAATGACATTGAAACAACCACCACAGGAATCACGCTGGATTGGCACCACTGCGAGGCCATTTTTATAGCTGGAACGGATACGCTCATAGGCAGTTAACAAACGTGCATCTACCTTGCTTTTTGCTTCATCAGAACGCTGACCAAGTTGTTGCTCTTCTTTCTCAGTTTCTGAGATGATCTTTTCAAGTTCAGTCTTCTTAGCCTGAAGGGCTTCCTGCACCTGGGCGATCTTCTCTTCAGTAGCCGCACGCTGTGCTTCGCGCTCTTTCAGTTCGAAT
>JAFAAT010000225.1 GCA_023426425.1 Bacteroidota bacterium
GCCTATAGAGGGCAACGAAGGTTCATTTCCATTGAATTGTAAAATTTCTACGAATTGTCATGAGATCAATAGGTATTTCCTTGCTTTGCAATTGAACAAATCATCTAACCAATGCTAAAATCGATCACAAAAATGACCGCAGTTGCGGCACTGCTGTTTGCAGGAGAGAATGTGGGTGCACAATGCCCATTCACAGCCACCGTCACACCTAACAACCTGATCCTCTGTCCTTCTACACAGGACACCCTCTGGACTCAGGTCTACGATTCCTATCAATGGTATAAAGCCGGACAGCCTATCGCGGGTGCCACCAACCAGTACCTGGTAGTAGACCATTTTATGGATGCAGGTTCTGAGTTTTCTGTAGAAGTTACGGCTAGCAACTGTACGGAGATGTCAGACACCGTACTGGTAGACGGCTGGGCTTTCCTCCCCCCGCTAGTGATGCATGAAGGAAGCTTTCAGACCGATCCCCTGACCGGCACTACCATCGTCTGCCCGGATGATTCATTCTACCTCATCCTGCTTCAGCCTTATACCACTTCTATACAGTGGTTCAAAGACAATCAGCCGATTACAGGAGCCACCGACGATACCCTGATGGTGAATACCACTGGTGGCTTCACTGTTGAGGGTGCGCCGGATGTTTGTCCCAGTTGGGTACAGCAGCTGGGTGTTACTGTTGATGTGATATACAACGAACAGCCTGTAATATCTCAGGCAGGTAACGCACTTGTCAGCGATCCTGGTAGTCCTGCTATCACTAATATCCAGTGGTATAAAGACGGCAGTTTGATACCCGGAGCTACAAACGATACCTTGATCCCAACTGCCTCAGGTAACTATCACATCACTGCACAGGATGCATTTTGCACCTATGAATCGCTGCCTTTCAATTTCACGTTGACCTCTGTGGGAGACCCAGGTTTTGAGACAGGATTGGCTGTGTTCCCGAATCCATCTACTGGTGTGGTTACTGTGACTGCTTCAGCGCTGATGACGGTGGAGGTTTATGACCAACTCGGAAGGATGGTAGTGGCTGATAGAGTTGTAAGCCGCAGCAAAACGCTCAACCTTACTTCACTTCCCGGCGGACTGTATACGCTGAAGATGATACACGGGAAAGGAGCTGTAACCCGCCAGGTGCTGCTTCAATAAGCAAGTCTCATCTAAAGACTAATAAGAAAGAGGAAGTCGCGGAGGGCGGCTTCCTTTTTTAATTATGATGACCAACATTCAGGATAGCACTCGTTAGAATTGCACCTTATAACTGATGGTTGGGATCATTCCCAGTTGGTTTACCTGCCTGATCCTTCCTGTAGAGCGGTCGAAATACGAGTAGTAGTAATTCTCCTTATCCGTAAGGTTTTGCACATCGAGCTGTATGCTGTGGGTGAGTTTCTTCGTGTTTATTTTATAGTAGATACTGCCGTCAGCTCTGAAGTAGGCAGGCCCCTGGTTTTTGAAGTACCTGCCCTCCTGGTAAATGGTTCTCCCAGACGCAATGGAGGCCTCAAGATCGATAGGTGATTCGCGCAGGCCGCCGGTGCAGACGAGTTTCAGGTTGATACCTGCAATGTTTCTGCCGCTGGCAAAGCTGAATTCTTTGCCGGCAACCAGGTTTGACTGGAACCTGCGGTCATACCTGGAGTTGAATGTATGTCCGGCAAAATTGGTATAGGTGGACCGGAACAAGGAACCTGAGACGAGGAAGTAGTAGTTGTTGCTGAACGGCCTCTCGATGCTAAGATCTAGGCCATAGTTAGTACCACTGCCTTTGCTTACCAGATTCTCTGCCATCGCGAGTTCTGTGATGTCTTCAGTATTGATCACCGAAAGACCGCTGGCTGCATTTTCTTCTATGGCCACCTGCATCAGGCGCTGGTAGTAGGCCTCTGCTTTGAATCGCATTTTGAAAGGAAGTGCAGTTTCATAGCCGGCAACGACATGCAGTGCCTTCGTCATCTTCAGGTCTTTATTGGGATAGCTGGCGCCAGCTTCTGATTGTTTTTTGTTGAGCAGGTACACTGAAATATGTTCCGGCTTTGAGTGTAGACCTGCCGCAAATGAGAAAGTATGCTTGCCACGATGGTAGGAAGCAGACAGACGAGGCTCTGCAGAGAACTGCTGGTTGATGGCAAACCATGTAAAGTGAATCCCGGAAACCAAGGTGAGGTTTTTGTTCAGCTGATGTTTCCATTGTGCAAAGCTTTGGGCTATGGTCGTGCTACCATCATCGTCGAGGATGGATACCCATCGGCCACTGACTTCATGGATGCCTTCCTTGTTCAGCCCAAAGCTGGTACCCTGCAGGCTCAGTCCGGCCCTGAAACTGGCGGCTGCATTAACTTTCCGGTGGTAGACGCTGGAGAGCGTGAGGGTCTTGTTTTTAACCCGGGTATCGGACAGTGCAATAGTCTGGTAGTCTTGTGCGGGTTGAAGCGTGTCAAGCTTTTGATTGCTTTGTTCGATGGAAGCTGCCAGGGTAGTCCTGAGCCAGGAGTTCTTGGGCAGTGTCTGCTGGTGGGTGAGTCCGAGTATGGCAGTGCGTGCATCATTGCGGAGCTGGAAGTTGGGATCTTCTTCATTCCAGCGACTGCTGTCTTTGGGTGGCGTTTTGGTGGCTGCATTGTTGCCGGCAATACCAAAGATGGAGAATGTGCCGAAACGTTCGGTGGGAAAATGGAGTTTGACTGTGAGATCCTGGTAGGTGGGTAAGATACCCTGGAGGTGGAGGTAACGACGGATGAGGACAGGATTTGAGTAGCGGTAGTTGAGTAGATAGGCGGACCTGCCCTTGTTGCCGAGGCCACCTTCTGTGGAGACTTCAGCACCCATCGTGCCCAGTTGAACGCTGTGTTCCCGGCGCGCAGGGTTTCCATTTCTGAGCTGTAGGTCGAAGGCGCCGGAGAGTGCGTTCCCGATTTCTGCGGGGAAGGCACCTGTATAGAAATCTACAG
>JAFAAT010000227.1 GCA_023426425.1 Bacteroidota bacterium
AGGCAGAAATGACCGAGAGGGGATTTAAGGAACTGGTTACTCCTGAAGAAGTAGACAATGTACTCAAGCAACAGGGCACTACCCTGTTGTTCATCAATTCGGTATGTGGTTGTTCGGCAGGTACTGCAAGGCCTGGAGTGTTGATGGCTGTGCAGAATGCGGCAAAGAAGCCCGATAAGCTGGTGACCAGCTTTGCCGGGTATGATGTGGATGCGGTGAAGCAGGCGAGGAACTACCTGCTACCCTACCCTCCTTCCTCTCCGGCGATTGCCTTGTTGAAGGATGGACAAGTGGTGCACATGATTGAGCGGCACAATATTGAAGGCAGACCGGCGCAGATGATTGCAGCTAATTTGATGCAGGCATTTGAACAGTATTGCTAGACGAATAATTAGAAAAGTGAAGCCCTGGTATCGAAAGTACCGGGGCTTTGTTTTGAGACAAGGGTATTTAGAATACAAGTCCGATAACCAGACTTAGTGCTGTATGAGACCCTTCAAATCTTTCTTCAGAACGAGGTGTGCCAGAGGCATCGTAATATCTGATCCGGTAATAATTCAGGCTTCCCCGGGTGAAGATTTGTTTTTGCAGTTGAAGTCCGAACGTTACCCTCGTTGATTCTTTTCCGCCGAGAGGATACCCCACACCCAGATAGACACTATTAAGAAGTTCTGCACCAATGTCTGGAGCGGGCTTGCCATAGGTGGCAACGGTGGAAGTGTTGTATTCGAAGGCTCCCGTTAAAGTTTGTTCCTTCGAATTAATTGCAATTCTTCTGGAGGCAAGTGGAAATTGCATTATCTGTGAAAGACGGATTTAAGGTTGTATTTTCCCAATCGCCTTGAACCGATAGCCAGTGCTTAGTCTGGCTTGTGCGAACGGTATTATTTCATTCATTGGATAAACCGACGAGGGATTTTTGGGTTGTTTGAACCCCATCAATGCGAACGGGTAGTCCACTTTAACGCGGTATTGCTGATAGCCAAAGTCAACACCTCCTGATATCAACAGCCCGAAAGGAAACACATAAGTGTAGCTTCCGCCAACGGCTGGCCGGTAGGTGTCACTGATCTTGCTGTAGGTAGACTCACCCCCTGATCGGCTTACATCAAGAGAATTCAGCAGGATGCCATTTGTTAGATGAATAGAGAACTCGCCCCTCTTTTGGGAAAAGCAAATTAATGGGGCTAAAGCCAGGACTAGAATAAGGTTTATGAGTTTCATAGGATGGTAAAAGTAACCACTAAAAAGATATTCGAAGCAATGAAGTACTAGCAATGCGATAGTAACAGAGTTTAGGGATATGCTTATTATCTTCGCAGCTCAAATAAGCAATTGAGCTTGAATCCTGGCAAGATCATTATCATTACCGCACCCTCCGGCTCCGGAAAAACCACTCTGGTGAAGCGTCTTCTTGAGGCTTGTCCGCAGCTGAGTTTCTCTGTATCTGCCTGCACCCGTCAGCCCCGTAATGGAGAAGTACACGGGAAGGACTATTATTTCTTTAGTGAAAATGAATTTCAGAAACTCATTGAAGAAGATGCTTTTGTGGAATGGGAAATGGTCTATACGGGCAAATACTACGGCACACTCCGTTCTGAGCTCGACAGGATCTGGAGTGATAAGAAATCGCCGTTGGTAGATATTGATGTGAAAGGTGCACTGGCCATTCAGGATGCTTATCCTGATAGTTCACTTACGCTGTTTATTCAGGCACCTTCCCTTGAAGTGCTGAGGGAGAGGCTGATGCTACGGGGTACAGAGACGATGCAGAGCCTGGAAGAGCGTGTCAGTAAAGCGAGTTTTGAGTTGAGCTTTGCCACTCAGTTTGACAGGATTATTATCAATGATGACATTGATGAAGCCACGCGCGAGCTGATAGAAGTAGTAGAAAGCTTTTTGCTTGCCCCGGTGCCATAGTGCCTGAAGGGAGGGGAAGGCCTCAGCAATTGGTATGGCCTTTTTATTATCTTTGGTTTTTATGGAATCTCACCTATTGCTTTATATCCTGGGCTGTATTTTGCTCATTGGTTTCTTCGCAGGCACAGAGATCGCATTTATCTCGGTTAACAGGCTCAATATTGAACTAAAAAAGAAGCAGGGCACCCTGTCGGGAAGAATTCTCGGCCGTTTTATGGAGAACCCTGCTGAGTTTATTGGCACCAGCCTGATTGGGGTCAATATCATGCTGGTAATCTATGGATTGCTGATGACCCGGCTTACTGAGCCTTTGATAGCAAGCCTTCCCGGGCCATTTAATTCTGAATATGTACACCTGATCCTTGACACACTTATTGCCACCGTGGTGATCCTGTTGTTTGCGGAATTCATTCCGAAGGCCATTTTCCGTACGAAGGCAGAACAGGTACTCAGCTTCTTTGCTTTGCCCATGTTGCTGATGTATTACATCCTCTACCCGCTGGCAAAGGTGTTTGTGTCGATGTCTGAGTTTATCCTGAAGTATCTGTTCAATGTAAGAATCAAGGATAATCAACAGGTTTTCAATCGTGTTGATCTTGAGCATTTTATAAAACAGAGCCTCCATGGACATGAGACTGAAACCAATGAAGTAAATACTGAACTGTTTGAGAATGCCTTATACCTCGTCAATGTGAAGGTGCGTAAGTGTATGATTCCCCGCAATGAGGTGATCGGTGTGGAGGTGAATACGCCGATACGGGATGTGAGGCAGAAATTTATTGATACAAAGCTATCGAAGGTAATAGTGTACGAGGGGAATATTGACAACATTGTTGGCTACCTCCATCATCTTGACCTGAACCGGAAGCCATCGACGATTCGCGAAGTATTACATACCATTACGCCTGTGCCTGAAGCCATGAGTGCAGTTGACCTAATGAATCGTTTTACTAAAGACCGTAAGAGTATTGCCTGGGTGATTGATGAATTCGGAGGTACTGCGGGCATAGTAACTATGGAAGATGTGCTGGAAGAGATTTTTGGCGACATTAATGATGAGTATGACGTAGAGGAATATGTAGAGAAGCAGATTGCTGAGAATGAATTTATCTTCTCGGGAAGGCTGGAGCTGGACTACCTGAATGAGAAGTATGGGTTCAACTTCCCTACGGATGAATCCGAGACCCTCTCGGGCTATATCATCACAAACCATGAGACCATTCCAAAAAATAAGGAGCGTATCATTATTGGTTTTTACGAGTTTGATATACTTTTAGTGAGCGAAACCAGGATTGAGACCGTCAAGATGAAGGTATTCAAGCCTCTATAGTACACACAAACTAAAAAGATCGTTATGGCAGTCACCCGTCCTTTTAACCTGCACCAGTGGATTGAAGAAAACCGGCATTTACTGAAGCCACCTGTAGGCAACCAGACAATGTACCAGAATACCGGGGACTTCATCGTCATGGTTGTGGGAGGGCCTAATAGCCGCAAGGATTTTCACTACAATGAAAGTGAAGAGCTATTCTACCAAATAGAAGGGGATATAAATGTGCGGATCCAGGATGAAGGTAAGATAGTAGACATCCCAATTAAACAGGGGGAGATATTCCTGCTGCCTGCGAAAGTCCCACACTCACCCCAGCGCGGACCAAATACAGTAGGGCTGGTGATTGAGAAAGTCCGCCAGGGGAATGAGACCGATGGATTCCTTTGGTTCTGCGAAGAGTGTGACGCAAAGCTATACGAAGAGTATTTCCACCTGACAGATATCGTCGCGCAGCTGCCGCCATTGATGGAGCGGTTCTACAGTGATACGAACAAACGAACCTGCAATAATTGTGGACATGTGATGGAGCCACCGAGGAAACCAGTACCTGCTGAATAACGGCATCCTGAACAGTGATTAAGACGCTGTGAGGGTTCAATTATTTTTATAGTTTTGCGCATAATTTTTTTAAAGAAAACTACATGTCGCACGAAACGCATCATCATCCGGTTGATCCACGTCCTACCAAGACTCCGTTCATCTCTTCATTCTGGCTTGTAATTATCCTTGTCGGTCTTTTTATTGGAGCCGTAAATTTCGTGAAAGTCATGAGCCACACTGAAGGTGGCCACGGTGCGACAGAGCATACCAAGGAGGCGACATCCAGCCAGACACTGGAAGGGGAAACAGGAGTGGGAGTACCTGCAGACGATACTACCCAGCACCACAGTACCACGACTGAACAAATGGAGCCACAGATGGAGAACCATGGTGGTCACTAATGCTTTAAGCAACACCTTATGGACAAAACTGACGTCATTGCCGTAACAGGTGCTGCGGGATTCATTGGTAGCTATCTTGTTGGCTTTCTCAATGAACTCGGGTTCGGGCAACTCATTCTGGTTGACGATTTTTCAGATGAGCGCAAATGCCTGAATCTGAAGGGTAAGAGATATATTTCGAAGGTGCACAGGGAACAATTCTTTGAATGGACTAAATCCCACAGCGGAAAGATCCAATACATGTTCCATCTGGGGGCGCGGACTGATACCACCGAGATGGATTATGAGGTGCACCGGAAGCTGAACCTTGAATATTCGAAAGCGGTTTGGGAGTTCTGTGTAAAGGAGCAGGTTCCGGTTGTATATGCCTCTTCTGCAGCCACTTATGGAAATGGCGAACATGGTTATTCAGATGACCATGCTTTGCTTCAAGAGTTGCAGCCGCTTAATCCCTATGGACTTTCCAAGCATGAGTTTGACGTCTGGGCGCTGGAACAGAAAAAGACACCTCCTTTTTGGGCGGGTGTGAAATTCTTCAATGTATATGGCCCGAATGAGTATCATAAGGGCAGAATGGCCTCTGTGATACTCCATGCTTTCAACCAGATCAAGGAGAAAGGCAGTGTGCGACTGTTTCGTTCACACAATCCAGACTATAAAGACGGCGAACAGATACGCGATTTCGTGTATGTAAAGGATGTAGTGAAGATGTGTACCTGGCTGATGGAAAAACAGCCGGAGAATGGGTTGTATAACGTAGGATCTGGTCAGGCCCGAACGTTCAAAGACCTGGTACATGCGATCTTTGATACTGTTGAGAAGCCGGTAAATATTGAGTTCATCGACACACCGGAAGATATCCGGGATAAATACCAATATTTCACAGAGGCTGATATGTCGAAGCTTAGGAAGGCTGGGTACGACGCTGCATTTTATTCGCTGGAGGAAGGAGTCAGAGAGTATGTTTCGGCATATCTGGCAAAAGGAACGTATTTTTGATTAAAACTATTGAAGACATGAATAAGTTATCCCAAATAATCGTAGCAGGAGTATTAAGCCTTGCAATAGCCGTCCCTGCCATCGCTCAGGAAGGAAAATCGTACGGAAAGAAGTTCGAGATCAAAGAGGCTATTATAGCTGAAGAGCTATCATCGAGTATGAGCGATGATGCCAGGGATAATGTAGTGGTAGTTGGTGAAATTACGGAGGTGTGTCAGGCGGAAGGTTGCTGGATGAAGCTCAAGGTGGAAGGCGGAAAAGATATCTTTGTCAAGTTCAAAGATCACGCTTTCCTGATCCCAAAGGACATGGGTGGGCGCAAAGCACATGTTTTCGGCACGGCAAAGAAGAAGATAGTGTCTGTAGAAGATCAGAAGCACTATCTGGAAGATGCAGGAAAATCTGATGAAGAGATTGCAGCTATTACTGAGCCGAAGGAAGAGTTGAGGATTGATGCAGAAGGTGTAATAATTTACTAGAAATGCACGTTTAAATATTGTCTGCCTGGCAGCCCGTTTTGGGTATTTCGGGAACAAAATACGCGTAGGACCGAGGTCATTATGACTTCGGTCTTACTTTATTTATGCTTAAAATTTAGCGCGGTGTTGGTTCGGTGTTTTTGCGCCCTTGGGCCGCCCTTGTTGCGCTGTTATGAGAGAATCCAATCATGAATTTTCATTGATTCCCGTGGAAACGATATTAGCTCTGGCTTCGACTACGAAAAACTAACATATACCCCCAATTCCCTACTCTCAGTGCCACCCCCGTACAACCCTGCAAAGCTCTTCCGCTGCAGGTCAGGTGCTCCAGGACGGAAATAGCGCCAACCATCCGGGTCCGTTTCTGTCACCTGCTATTATAAGGAACTACACTATTCCATATTTAGTTCCTATTTTAGCCCTCCGGCACAATCCGCGTTTTAATGCCATTCCTAAAAAAGACCTTCTTTAAAATATTAGGCCTGAGGAACTACCTCAGGCTGCTGCATAAAAGCTTTCACCTGTTGTACGCAACAGGCTATTTAAAGAGCAATATCATCTACAAATACCACTACTTCGGCAAAAAGCTGGTAAAGGAAGGCGATACGGTGCTGGATATAGGAGCCAATCTGGGCTATTATACAGTTTTGTTTGCCAATTGGGTTGGCCCGAGGGGAAAAGTGTATGCGGTTGAACCCGTCCGGCCGTTTGCAGAGACAATATCCTGGGCAACCGGGAAGTTGCCACAGATCACTTTGCTGAACTATGCACTGGGCGAGGAAGAAAAAGAGATTACGCTGGCCACTCCTGATAATTTTGGCTACCTGCGGACGGGGCTTCCACATGTAGTGGATGAACAAACCGCTTCAAAATCTGAGTTCAGCTTCAAAGCCCAAATGAAAAGGCCAAGTATACTGT
>JAFAAT010000049.1 GCA_023426425.1 Bacteroidota bacterium
GAACACGAGAGTGTCGCCTGCTTTCTTGCCCATGAGTTGTTCCTGTAGCTTAGCAGGAAGTTTTTCGAGGATAACTGTGTCCTCGGTTTGCTGAGCATCGGCGCCTACGTTTCCATCTGCGTCGGAGACTTCGTAGGTAGCGTAGATGATATCATCTTTGGAAGAGACAGATTCCTGGTCTTCTACATTGCCGTAACGACGGCTGATGCGGGCTACTTCATCCTCCACCATTTTGTCGCTAACATTGATGCGATAGCGGGTGAGGGAGGTTTTGTTTTTGAGGGGAGTGATTTCAAAATCTGGCTTTACACCGATCTCGAAAGAGAAGTCGACCTCACCGGCGTTATTCATATCCAGATTGAGCGGTTGCTCGTTGGGGATAATCATTGGTTGGGCGAATATGGAGACCTTTTCGTTGCGGAGGTAGTCTTCCATGTGAGTGGCGGCTGAGCGGAGGACTTCGTCGCCGAAAATGGAGTTTCCGTACATCTTCCGGATCATGCCTGCGGGGACCATACCCTTGCGGAAGCCGGGTACGTTAGCGTTTTTTGCGTATTGTTTGAGGGATTTTTCAAAGGAAGGCCAATAATCTTCTTTTGAGAGTTTTACGGTGATCTTATCGTGCAGTTTGCCAATATTTTCACGCGTTACCGTAGCCATGTTGAAGTTTCTTTTGTTGTTAAAAAAACAGCCGATACGAGACCGGCTGAGAGTATTCCTGTGCGGGCGGAGGGACTCGAACCCCCAAGCCTCGCGGCACTAGATCCTAAGTCTAGCGTGTCTACCAATTTCACCACGCCCGCATAAGGAGCGGCAAAGGTAGATAAATTTCTCATTCGGCCAACTTCTTTGGAGGGAAATATACTAAGTGTGATAGTTAATTCGTTTTGTCATAGAAATGATAGAAATCATGGTTTTGGTCATGGGAAAATCATAACTAAACAATTACTATTGACAGGAACAATGAATTGTCATTATTTTTATCTCAACAAAACGAACTACTATGATACACAGAGAAACCAAGGCGTCCATCCTGGTGGTGGAAGATGAAGAAAGCCTGAGGGAGGCGTTGAAGCTGAACCTTGAACTGGAAGGATATGAAGTGACTACTGCGGATAATGGTCCGGCGGTATTGAAGATGGTGAAGAATGAGTATTTCGACCTGATAATTCTGGATATTATGCTGCCTGAGCTGGATGGGATTACGGTGTGTGAGACCATACGGATGCAACATAATGATGTTCCTATTCTGTTTTTGTCTGCCAGGAATAGTAGTGCAGACAGGGTGGAGGGGTTGAAGAAAGGGGGGGATGACTATTTGACGAAGCCTTTTAACCTGGAGGAGCTTATGCTGAGGGTGGATAAGCTGATCTTTAAGAATAAGAAGATTAAGGCCCCTCATACTGTACCTGATGCGTATGAGTTTCAGGGGTGCAGGATAGACTTTGCTGCACATGAGGCTATTGACAAGCAGGGGCAGGTGCAGGAGCTAAGTAAGAAAGAGGCTGCGTTGCTAAAGTTGTTGGTGGAGCATGAGGGTGAGGTTGTGTCCAGGGAGCAGATTTTGCAGGTGGTTTGGGGGTATAATGTGTATCCGACCACGAGGACGATAGATAATTTTATACTGAATTTCAGGAAGTATTTTGAGCAGGATAGCAGGCATCCGAAGCATTTTCATTCGGTGCGTGGGATAGGGTATAAGTTTACGGCTAATTAAGAATGTTGGGGTAGTCTATTGCGGGTTAAGGAGAATTTTGTATTTTAAGCCTTTAAAATGATGATTCTTTAGCCATGCGTAAATATATACTGGCGGTTGCTGCTATGACCGTGTTTGCTGTTTCCTGTGAGAAGGACAAAGACTTTGTGAGTGCCACTGTAGTTGACACGGGGGATATTACCAGCGATGGATGTGGATATGTATTGAAGATGGCTGATGGTAAATATGAGAAGCCATATTTGCTGCCGTCGGCTTACCAGCATAATGATCTGAAGGTAAAAGTGAAGATCAAACACAGCGGGATATTGGATACCTGTCAGTATCAGCCACCGCACCAGTTTTTTGAGTTGGTGTATGTGGAGGATATTAAGAAGGATATCTGATAACAGGGGGCAGGAGGCAGTGGACAGGCGCTAGTGCGGATAGAAAAGTGTTTGGGGCTTACCAGGTGGTGGGCCTTTTTTAATGGGAGGGTGGAGTGAGGAAAAAGATTGAAATGGGTGGAGTAGGAGTTGTGAGTGGTTAAGTGGCTGGTTTTGTGAGCGATGAGTATTTGCATAATCTGTGTTGTACGTGGTTCAAGGGTGGTTGAAGGCTGCTAGCCGGGTGGGCCAAGGGTGGTGATTGGTATAAGATGGTCCATAGTAATAGAAAAGTTATACCTCTTTTGGGATGCTGATGTACCGAGGTGATTGGTTAGTAGGGCAATTTGAAAGGAAATTTTTTTCGTGGGTAGGTCTTTGGGTTTTACTGTTGGCGGGTGATGGAGGTGTGAGTTTTTAGACGCAATCGGGAGTGGGCGATTTTGTATGCGCCCGAATCAAATCTTAATGCTGAAGATAAAGAGGGTGGGGCAGTGGAGGTAGGGCCATCACCTATTGCGGTAGGGTAATTTTGACTTCCTGGAAGCGGGGGTGTTTTATGAACTCTTCGTCGTTGAGGGTATTCAGGAAAGACAATAGGTCGGCTTTTTCTTGTGGGGAGAGCTGAATGCCATCTTTGAGCGCCGGATCGAGGGTGGGGGAGTGGTGGATGCCTGTGGTATAGTAATCCAAAACCTGCTCCAGTGTAAGGAGGCGCCCGTCGTGCATGTCGGGAGGGGTGTATTTCAGATTTCTGAGGGAGGGGACTTTGAACTTATAGAGATCAGCTGGATCGTTGGTGATGACGGCTCTGCCGGAGTCGTTGTAGACGTTTGCAGGCAGACCATTGTTCCGGTAAGTGAAGTCAGAGAACAGGGGTTCTGTGTGGCAGGTGGCGCATTTTGAGCGGAAGATATTGAGACCGTTCAGTTCATTGCTGGTCATGTTTCCACCGGCTTCGCCGCGCATGTATTTGTCGTATTTGGAATTGCTGGAAACGAGCATGCCCATGAACTGAGCGAGTGCCTTCAGCATCCGCTGGGAGTTGATGGTTTCGTCGCCGAATGCTGCCTTGAAACGCTGCTGGTAGTCGGCATCGGCTTTCAGCTTGGCGACTACATTGTCGAGGGTTTCGTCCATTTCGACGGGATTCTGAATGGGGTTGATGGGTTGGAGCTCTATGTGATTGACGCCACCGTCCCAGAAGAAGCCGGAGTGCCAGTTGAGATTGAAGATGGGTGGAGAGTTTCTTGTCCCGAGTTTATTTTCTACCCCGTGACTTACGTCATGGTCGAGGTGGGCGAATGCGGAGAAAGGTTGGTGGCAGCTACCACAGGAAACGTCGTTGGTTCGACTCAGGCGGGGATCGAAGAACAGTTTACGTCCCAGTTCGAAGCCTGCTTCGGTGAGGGGGTTGTTTTCGAAATTGTATTTGGGTTGCGGCCAGCCTTCCGGCACTTCGAAGCTAATTGGTTTTGCAGGATCAAAGGAAGGGTCGGGCTGGCAGGCAGTGAAAATGGATGCACCTGCAAAAAGAACAGAGACCGATATGAGAATTATCCGCTTCATTTGGCTGACTCTATTTGATGTACCCGGAACATGCCCGAGTAATTATCTGCGAGCATGATGGCTTCATTCCCTTTACCACCGATGGCGATAAGATCATTGATGCTAACGAGGTGAGGAGTCTTGAACCACTCCAATGCATCAGCATGAAGGCTGATTGATGCAGTTTTACCTTTTGCTATGATGAGCTCCTGGGGGAACTCGAGTGTTACCCAGCGAAGCACATTGTCGTGACCTGAAAAACCTCCGATGTGATAGGAGAATATATCAACTGGTGAGGAGGGAGAAGTTCCTTCCATTTTTGCCATGATGTATCCGGTATTCCAGTCCCAGAACATGCCATGACCGGGATCCAGTGCACCGGTTTGCGCGCCTGAGGTGTTGCGTTCGGCGTCGACTCCGATGAGGAACCGAATGGATTTGTAATTGCCTTCGGGGAGGTCTGAGAGGGTAAATGCTGTAGAGGCTGTATCTCCTGCATCTATCAGATGGTAGCTTTCGGGTTCGTAGAAGATGGAATCGTCTGACCTTGTGAGCGAGAAATTGCTTAGGTAGTATTTGTAGTTGGAGATCTTGAAGGAATCACCGTAGGCGTTTAGGTACCAGTCTTCATTGTTTAGTGTCAGGACTTCACTGCCCACAATGTTTTCAATGGAGATGTGAACCGGAGGGGGATTGGGCGCAGGGGGAGGCGTGACAGCGTCATTTTTTTTCCTGCAGGAGACGACACAGAGGGAGATACACAATAAAAGCAGGAGGAGACGCCACATAATCCAACGGTTAGTTACAAATATAAGAAATTTCCACTTGGCAGCGGTATATTAATGATTGTCAGATATTTACCAGCTGAGCTCATCATCTTCAGGGTTAGCTGATGGCCTGTGCTGCTGACGGGATCGGATTTTCTGTAGTTGACGCTCATACACCAGTTCGGCTACCCTTTTGATTGCTGTGTCAGGATGGTAAAGTGCATGGCTTACTTCATTTTCGGGAACATCCAGCCGGTACATGAGTTGGAAGAACTGTTCGGGTTGCCTTTCTATGAGCCGGGAGATGCGTAGTTCCAGCTGACTAAGGATTTCTTCCCTGGAGCAAACCGCGGAGTGTTCCAGTTCCCAGTCGTTCTTAAGTGCTGACCAGACTTGTTCCTGCTCATCCATTTCCAGCTTTTTTGGATTTCTTCTTCATTTGGTCGAGGGCTACAGCATCCTGTAGTACCTCCAGGAAGTAGTCTTCATCGAAGGATTTGATGTCCTGAGCGAGAAAGCTTCTTACCAGTTTGCGGTTTCGTGCTTCAAGTTGCTGCCGGGGGTCTGTCAGCCGGTGACCTTTAGTAAAGCCGATATCAACGCCTTTGTCTTCAATGAAGGTCATGTAACAAACCCACCCTTTGCAGGAGAAAAACGGAGTGCTAAAATGAAGCTGCTCTCTCATATCCGGGTGGGATGCGAGGATGAGCGTGCGAATTCTGTCTGCAAGTTCGCACTGTCCGTCGGGGAGCCGGTAGATCATCTTTTCAACGGTATCCATAAAAAAAGCCGGGTCTTGCCCGGCAATTTACTGAATCTCGTATTAGAATACCTGCAGCTTTTCCAGTACCATGTTCTTGATGGCAGACATTGGAATGCGCTCCTGCACCATGCTGTCTCTGTGGCGAATAGTAACTGTCTGATCTTCCTTGGTCTGGTGATCGATGGTTACACAGAAAGGAGTACCTACTGCATCCATTCTTCTGTAGCGCTTACCAATAGTATCCTTCTCTTCGTAGAAGCATTTGAAATGAGGGCGGCACTCATTCAGCAACTCACGAGCAATCTCTGGTAGTCCGTCTTTCTTTAGCAAAGGCAGGATGGCCAGCTTGATTGGGGAGAGAATAGCGGGTAGCTTAAGCACCACCCGGCTGTCTTTCTTCTCGGCAGTGCTCAGATCTTCTTCCCTGTAGGCGGCACTCAAGACCATCATCACCGTGCGATCGAGGCCGATAGAAGTCTCGATGACGTAAGGTATATAGTGCTGATTGATTTCAGTGTCGAAGTAGGTGAGTTTCTTTCCGCTGAATTGCTGGTGGTTCTTGAGGTCGAAATCTGTTCGGCTATGTATGCCTTCTACTTCTTTGAAACCAAATGGAAAGTTGTATTCAATATCACATGCAGCATCCGCATAGTGCGCCAGCTTCACATGGTCGTGGAAACGGTAATCTTCCTGCGGGATACCCAGGGTAAGATGCCATTTCATTCTTGTTTCTTTCCAGTATTCATACCACTCCTTCTGAGTGCCAGGTTTGATAAAGAACTGCATTTCCATCTGCTCAAATTCCCGCATACGGAAGATGAACTGGCGGGCGACAATTTCATTCCTAAAGGCCTTACCTACCTGCGCAATACCGAATGGTATTTTCATCCTTCCAGTCTTCTGCACATTCAGGAAGTTTACGAAGATGCCCTGGGCTGTCTCCGGGCGCAGGTACACCTGGTTGGCATCGTCTGCCACAGAACCCATTTCTGTAGAGAACATCAGGTTAAACTGACGCACTTCTGTCCAGTTGCAGGTGCCACTGACAGCACATTTTATCTTATTGTCTTCGATAAGCTTTTTCAACCCTGCGAAATCATTCGCTGCAAGCAGTTGATCCATCTTTGCTATCAAGGCCTCTCCTGCTTCCTTATCCAGAGTCTCTGCAAGTCCTTCAATGAGGTGATCCACGCGGTAGCGTTTGTTGCTATCCCGGTTATCAATCATCGGATCGCTGAAGTTGTCCACGTGACCACTGGCCTTCCACACGGTGGGGTGCATGAATATGGCCGCATCAATACCCACTATATTGTCGTGCATCTGGGTCATGCTTTTCCACCAGTAGTCGCGGATGTTCTTCTTAAGCTCAGCACCATATTGCCCGTAGTCATACACTGCGCTGAGGCCATCATAGATCTCACTGCTTTGGAAGATGAAGCCATACTCCTTGCAATGGGAGATTATATTTTGTAAGGTATTGTCTGTTGCCATAGGGACGCAAAGATAGTGGGATTGGCTAATTAGTGGGGGTGAAGGGATTGATCGAATGAGTAGATTTGCTACAAACGTTTCCTATGCGCTGCTTTCTGATTGCACTGATGCTCCTTGCTTCACTTCCGTTGAGGGCTCAAACACCAGATGAATCAAACATCCGGCAGATGCTGGCAGCCCAGGTAGAAGCCTGGAATGAAGGCAACATAGAAGAATACATGCATGGCTACTGGGAAACGGATAGTCTCCTATTCATCGGAAAGAATGGTCCCACCTACGGTTACAATCAAACTCTGGCGCGTTATAAAAAAAGCTACCCGGACGCAAGGGCCATGGGCAAGCTTACCTCCACAATTTTATCCATGAATAAGCTCTCTGATGACTATTATTTCGTAGTGGGTAAATGGAAGCTAGACCGCCAGGACGGGGAACTGGGAGGCTCCTATACGCTTTTGCTGAAAAAGATAAAAGGCCAGTGGGTCATCATTGCCGACCACAGCACCTAGAACGACTGCGACATCCGGTACATAGAGGTCCCCGGGCTCACAACAATAAACTTCTGCCTAAAGCTATTCCTCGGATCAGGTACAAAGGAAATGATCTTCTCATCCAGGTAAACCAAATCCAGTTTCTGTATGTTTCCCAAAGACTGCGGCAACCGCACGACTCCTGAATAAGCCACGTCCAACTCCTGTAAATACTTACAGTTTCCAATCGTTCCGGGAATAGATTCTATCCTGTTCCTGTTCAGGTAAAGAAACTTCAGGTTCTTAAGACTGCCAAAGTCCGCCGGCAGCCCCTCCAGCATATTATCGCCCAGGTCCAGAAACTCAAGCTTTGTCAGCCTGGCCAGTTCCCTCGGAACCGTAGTAATATTATTCGAGGTAAGGCTTAGCCTCCTCAGTTGTCTTAGCTGACCAATGGACGCAGGCACTGTGCTGAGCAGGTTATTCTTCACACCAAACTCCTCCAGCTTTGGAAGGTACCCAATAGAATCAGGAAGCACTTCCAGCTTATTATAGCTAAGGGAAAGGTATTCCAGGTTCTTTAGTCTGCTGATCGCGTCTGGTACATGTGTCAGCTCGTTCTTATAAAGCTTCAAAACGCGCAGGTTCTTACACCGGAACAGCGAAGGAGGTAACTCGTCAATATTATTGTTGCTGAAGTTTATTTCCTCCAGATTGGTAAACTTATCAAACACATCCGGCAGGTCCTTCAAATGTTTATAGGTGATCCGAAGCACCTTTACTTTCTCCGGCTCATACAGTGCTTCCTCAAAATTGTTATACACACCGCGCCCAAGTGCATCTCCAGTAAAAAAAGCACTTGCCAGCATGAATAAAAGCGTACGAAACAGCATATCTAAATTTACCTCATTTTTCGCAACTAATCAAGACTAGTTTCGTTTTTTACTGGCAGGTGACTCGCAGAGTTTTAATCAAAAAGAAATCCCCGGCGTTCTGCCGGGGATCTGTAAAAAATATTTTCTTCTGATTATTGCTTAGTAAACTTCCTCGTAGCCACTATCTGACCCCTGGAGTTCATCAGGCGCACAAAATAAATACCCGACGGCACTTCATTCAACTCAAGCTTCGCACTGTTGCCATTCACTTTGTACACACTTACTGCCTTACCAATCAGGTTGTAGATCGCAATGTTCTTCACTCCCATAGACTGGTTGAATACCACATTCACCGAATTACGTGCAGGGTTAGGATAAAGCACTACATTATCATCCGCACGTGTCACACTCACTACATTATTCGTGCCCTTGTAAGCCACATAGATCAGGGTTTTCTGATAGTGCGATACTGTATCATGTACATTTACTTCTATCCAGGCTGAACTTCCAACTGGTGCATTATTACCATTGAACAAGGCATAAAAATTACCAGGAACATTTGGAACATATGCATCCGTCACATGCCAACCGCTTCCTACATTGGTATAGCAGGTCACATTATCACAAAATCCGGTAAGTTTCCAGCCATTAGAGGTATCGCTGTTGGTCATTCTCCACTTCAGATACAAATCCGTAGAGCTGGTGTTGGTAATGTTGTTCGCCACTTTTACGTCATCATCAGGCGACACCCATGAAGCATTAGAAGAATCCCCATGATCCGTCGTAAACGTCTGAGCAAAGCCCTGGGTAAATGTCAATAAAGTTATAAGACCGAGTAGTAGTTTTTTCATATAGGTACACTATTCTGTTTGCAAGGTAATATTGTAATTTCAATTATCCAAATCCAATTTTTATCAATCCGTTAATCTTTCTGCCAATCCCGCCAAAGCCTAAAATTCGTAACATTGCTCTGGCTTCTATAAAAACAACAAATATGCCATGGCAGGTAAAATAAAATCTAAAATATATAAACTAAAAGGTTTTCTGGCTGGAGTTGCTCTGATGGCTGGAGTTTCCCTCTTCGTACAGGCAGGTCGCACCGACTCAATGTTCGAAATCTCTAAAAACCTCGAAATCTTCGCCTCCCTTTTCAAGGAACTAAATGCCCACTACGTCGACCCCATCGAGCCAGGTAAGCTCGTAAAAACAGGCATCGACGCCATGCTCGAAGAACTCGACCCCTACACCAACTACATCACAGAATCCGATATCGAAGAATTCGAGTTCCAGACCACCGGCCGCTACGGTGGCATCGGCGCCACCATGCGAAAAAAAGGTGACGAAATCTTCGTCGGGGATGTCTACGAACATAGCCCCGCTATGAAAGCCGGCCTCCACCCCGGCGATATGATCATCTCCATCGACAATCAACCCACCACAGGCAAGTCCATCGAAGATATCAGCCTCCTACTCAAAGGTTCCCCCGGAACCCAGGTCACCCTCCGTATCAAAGACGCCTACACCGGCGAAGAGGCTGCCAAAATCATAACCAGAGGCGAAATCGAACTCTCAAGCGTCCCCTACGCCGGCTTCATAGGCTCTGATTCAAACTTTGCCTACGTAAAGCTCACACAGTTCACCCCCGGTTGCAGCCGCCTCGTAAGAAATGCCCTGGATAGTCTCAAAAACGCCAAACCAGGCATCAAAGGCGTAGTCCTTGACGTCCGCAACAATCCCGGAGGACTGCTCGATGAGGCTGTCTCCATCTGCAATCTCTTCATCCCCCGCGACCAGCTTGTCGTCTCTACAAAAGGCAAGCTGGAGGAAATGGATAAAGATTACCGAACTGTCGGCCTGCCCTGGGATACAGAAATTCCGCTCACCGTATTAATAAACCGCTCCTCCGCCTCGGCCTCCGAAATCGTCGCCGGAACAGTCCAGGACCTCGACCGTGGCGTGGTCATAGGAGAACGCTCCTACGGAAAAGGTCTTGTTCAGATCACGCGCCCGCTCGGCTATAACGCCCGCCTGAAGCTCACCACCGCCCGCTATTACACTCCCAGCGGCCGCTGCATCCAGGCTATCGACTATTCCAACAGGAACGCCGACGGCAGTGTGGCCGAAATCCCCGACTCTCTAAAGAGAACTTATACTACCGCCGGGGGCCGTAAAGTAAAAAGCGGTGGTGGCGTAGAGCCCGACGTTAAGGTTGAAGACGAACAGGTGAGCAAACTCTCCGTCGTCCTCTACACAAAGAATTATTTCTTCGACTACGCCACCAAGTACGCAAAAGAGCACCCCTCCATCCCCCAACCTTCGCGGTTCTCTCTCTCCGATGGCGACTTCAACAACTTTGTCAAGTGGCTGGATGGAAAGGAATATGCCTACCAGACACAAACAGAAATTGCCCTCGACTCCCTCAGGAATATCGCTACAAGAGAAAAGTATTTCGACGCCATAAAATCAGAATATCAGTCGCTGCAGTCCAAAGTCGCCCACGACAAACAGCAGGATTTGCTAAAGCATAAAGAAGAGATTAAAAAGCTATTGGAGAATGAAATCGTATCGAGATTCTACTACCTCCGCGGCCGCATCGAACACAGCCTGTCTAAAGACGAGGATATCGATAAAGCCCTCGCTCTGCTGAAATCACCCGCAGAATACAAAGGTATCCTCAGCCCTGCGAAATAGCCAACCATAACACTTATACAAACCGGCCACTAACTCCCCGGTTTCACTCACTGCCGGATGTTGTTGATTCCCTCACCAACTCCGGCAGTTTCTGTTTCAGGCTCCGGTACACTTACACCAACATACCCTTCACTCCCTCCCTGCCTTCAGTCATTTTGTCGCATTGAAATATCTGTAATAAGTAGAAGGAGTAAAAGGTGCGCAAAAGGCTCACTAAAGCATCGCTAAAGTAGCCCTAATGTATCCCCCATAACTCCCGGCTATCTCTCAATACCATCTCCAGACCCACCCCGCAAAGACATTTTGTCACCCCTGCCCCCACCCTCAGCTCACCACCCACTCGCGCATGCTGTCCACAAT
>JAFAAT010000176.1 GCA_023426425.1 Bacteroidota bacterium
CTTGTGCGCTTTACCTATACAGATGGCAACGGTGACTTCAATTTCCATGGTGTACCAATGGGAACGTATTCAGTCTACCCTGAACTGATGAACTGGGTCACTACCCCATCTTCAGCCATCACAGTGAGCAATACCACCTGGCACTTCCCCGGAGTAGACTTCACACAGACAGCTACAGAAATCAAACCTAAGACCCTGGGCATAGCAGCTTTGGCTTCAGCCGATCTCTTTACTGTTTACCCAAATCCTGCTCAGGACAATATCACAATCAACTGGACCGCAAATAAGGGTACTGCTTCTATTCAGATTGCAGACCTCACAGGCAGAACAGTAATGAGCAAGGAAGCTCAGATGGGTCAATCTGCTACTATCAGCCTGGGCCATTTGAACGCAGGCGTTTACTTTGTGAAAATCGTTGCCGACAACCAGCAACATACAGAGAAGATCATATTGCAGCGATAAGCTTCAGGTTTGCAATGTTTCCGGAAAAGGGGCTTTGCCCCTTTTCTCATTTTTAAGAAAACCTTTTTAGGTCATTGGTTATATTTGCCTTAGGCGCAGTATGTCAGGTGCGCTGAAAACCGAGAACCGAATTGGCTATGCGAAGGAAATTGCTGCACTCCATTCTTTTAGGCTGCTTTACAATGATTGGTATTCCCGGGCAGGTTGCTGCGCAGGAAGATGTACAAACATTCAGAAACTTTCAGTTTTCATTCAATAGGGTCAGCCAGGCCTGGATGAAGCACAATGATACACTCAGCCGGATGTTTAAAGCAAAGGGAATTGCTTATCCACCGCATGAGATCTATATCAGGTCTTTCAAGGCGAGCAATGAAATGGAACTCTGGGCAAGAAATGATGATACTTCCCAATTCACCATGGTGAAGAATTACCAGGTCTGCGCACTCTCAGGTGTGCTCGGACCAAAACGTGTCGAAGGTGACAGGCAGGTCCCTGAAGGGTTTTACTTTATTGAGGATTTCAATCCCAAAAGTGATTTCTACCTCTCAATGCTTATCAACTACCCCAACTATTCCGACATGCTCCTGGGAGACAAAAGGAAACCGGGGGGTGATATTTACATTCACGGTGGATGTGTGACCGTAGGATGTCTGCCTCTGACCGACACCTATATCCAGGAACTTTATGTCCTCTGTCTGAATGCCAAATTGAACGGACAAAACTATATTCCGGTGCATATTTTCCCAACCAGGTTCGACCGCGCAGGGCTAAACTTTCTGGGAAGGTCCTATAGCAACGACCTCGAGAAACAGAAGTTCTGGGTTAACCTGAAGGCAGGTTATGATTATTTCGAACAAAATAAAAGATTGATGCCTGTGATGTATGATACAGAAGGCAAGTACATCTTCTAACCCAGCTCGATCAGAAGAAAAAATATCCCCGGCTATCAGAGCCGGGGATATTATTATGCTATCAGTCTGAAATATTGTTTCTGAGCTGCCTGCTGGGTCTAGAATATTCCTCCCAGTCCTCCACCGAGGACATTTCCCAGTCCGCCCTGAAGAATGCCACCCAGTCCGCCTTCAAGTATTCCGCCCATCCCATTGTCCTGGGCCGGAACCTGTTGTTGCTGCTGCTGTCGCTCTATCTGCTGTTGTCTTTCCATTTCTCTTTGCCTTAAAACCTCCTGCTGTTGTACACGCTGCCGGTCTACCTGCCGCTGTTGTACAACCCGCCTGTTTTGTTGCACCTGGCGTTGCCTCACTTCTGCGGTTTTCCTTTCCATCTGTGCCTTTCTTGCCACCTCCCTGTCACGGATTCTTTCCTTAGCCTGCACATTAGTGTACCTCACATCCTCTGCTTTCCCGTTTTTGTAGTGGCCATATTTATGGCCTTTGCCGTTGTTGTGTTTTGCTTCTTTATGCTTCTTGCCTTTGTTATCCTTTGCCGACACATCGCTAAAGCTGCCGAAACTGAGCGCAAGCGCTCCCATGGCTACAACTAAAAGTTTTTTCGCGTTCATAATCACTGTTTAGCTCTACTAGAGCCAGTTTGCGGCCAAACATTGGTAACACAGTGTTAAAGCAAAAAGCACCAGTGAAAACTGGCGCTAAATCTGGAATGCCTCAGAGATTTCCCTCCTCAGCAATATTATAGACGTTGGAATATATAAAAGAGTTAGTCGTTCCCCCAAAAAAAGAGGCTGTCTGAAAAAACAACCTCTTTGATAATTTCTTAAATGTTACCAGCGACCACTGGCTCCGCCACCACCGAAACCTCCACCGCCAAAGCCGCCGAAGCCTCCGCCTCCAAATCCTCCTCCACCGCCACCGAAGCCGCCAAAACCTCCACCGATGAAGGGACCACCCCAGCCTCTGTGACCACGGCCACTCATATAGTTTCCACCACCACCTCCGATCTTGCTAAGGATCCAAAGGATCAGGTAGATGATAAAGATCAATCCAATGATGCCTCCCACAGGCATCTGCTTCTTCTTGCCATCGCTGGCATCTGCGGTGTACTCACCTTTAGTAGCAGCTATAATAGCGTCTGTTCCGGCATTGAAGCCTTCGTAGTAATTACCAGTCTTAAAATGAGGTACTATCTCATTTCTGATGATCCGGCCGCTCATAGCATCCGTCAGCGCACCCTCCAGCCCATAACCAGTCGAGATGTTGATACTGCGATCATCCATTGATGCGAGGAGCAGCACCCCATTGTCTTTGCCTTTCCGACCAATACCCCACCTGCTGGCCAGTTCTACGGCATACTGTGCAATCTCATAGCCTCCCAGGTTTTTGATGGTGACTACAGTAATCTGTGTGGAAGTGGTTTTGTCAAAATCCACCAGCTTTTGCTCCAGAGCCTGCACTTGCTGGGCGCTCATGGTGCCCGCAAAATCATTCACCAGCCTTGGTGGATTGGGCGGAGCCGGGAAGTCTTTGTCCGATTGAGCCAGTGCTGCCGACACAAAGGTCAGCACACACAGCATCAGCATTATCGTTCTGTAAATTCCTATTCTAAAAGTTCTGATCATTTACCAAATACAATTTCGTCGGGCAGTTCGTTCTTGTGAATAGCCGGATCATAAGGGAAATGCGTAGCCATTGCTTTGCCTAACTCCTGCACACAGGCCGCCAGACCTTCACTGATCTTTCCCTGCTTCAAGTAGCTGACAAGTTCTTCAGCCGCGTGCTGCCAGAAAGATGCTCCACCAGCCTTGTCATAAATTTCCTGATCCCCGAAGATGGCAAACTGGTGATCGTCCAGGGCCATGTAGACCAAAACCGCATTCCTGCGTTCTGTCTTATACATGCCAAGGCTTTCAAACAACTCCTTTGCTCGATCCATTGCGTCTACATAGGCGCAATTGGATTCGATAAAGACTCTCAGCTCACCAGTGGTTCCTGCCTCTGCAGCACGTATAGCTGCCACAATGCGGTCCTGGTCGTCATCATCCAGCAATTGCTTCTTCTTAAATGGAAATAGGTTCATGAGCGCTTTTATTCAAATTGTACTGTTGGTGCCTTCTCTGCCCCGGCTTCTGCTTCAAACATGCCTTTACGCTCAAAGCCAAACATGCCGGCCCAGATATTAGTAGGGAACCTGCGCACCATTACATTATAGCTTTGCACAGATTCATTGAAGTTCTTCCTGGCCACAGTGATCCTGTTTTCAGTGCCCTCCAGTTGATCCTGCAAAGCCAGGAAATTCTGGTTAGCCTTAAGCTCTGGATATCTTTCAACCACAACCATCAACCTGCCAAGAGCCTGAGAGAGCTCGCCCTGTGCCTGCTGGAACTGCTGAAGTTTTTCCGGTGAAAGGTTTTCGGGATCCACCTGTATTGAAGATGCCTTTGCGCGTGCATTCACTACTGCTTCCAGTGTGCCACGCTCATGCGCAGCTGCGCCTTTCACCGTGTTAACCAGGTTAGGAATCAGGTCTGCACGACGTTGATACTGGTTTTGCACCTCGCCCCACTGAGCTTTCACATTCTCATCCTGCTGCACCAGTGTGTTATAACTGCCGCAGCTCATACACCCACCAACCAATAATAAACCAAGAACAACCAATAAAATGACTGAGCCTTTTTTCATTGCTATTTCAGATTTTGTATCAAATGTAAAAGAAGATAGCCAATTACTAAGACATTGATTGGATTCGCTTTAACGATTGTGGTCCCTTCAACGCAATTGGGAGCGGCTTTTTTGTGAATAGATCGCTACCAGTTTATGACAGAAAAGCTACAACAGGGATATTATCTTTAGGAAAATATTGATAATGCTTTCCCGTCTTTTAACCTGCTTGCTGGTTTGGTTCTTGTCACAACCTCTCAACGCTCAAAACTGGAATACCGTAAGGCTGAATGATACTACCTGGTTTGCGGGTGGGAAAATTGGTGATGCCGGGGTCGACAGCAATGTGCTACGTGTTATCTGGATAGACTCGGTTTCAATAAATAGTGGTGATTCGGTGTTTCATTTTTACAAGGCACTGCGTTACCAAAACCCATGCATAGATTCATTGGCAGATACCTGGCTGGGTGCTTACATGGTAAAGACTGTTTCTGGTACTGAGTTATATCTGAACTACGAAGGTGACACTATTCGAATCGAACCACATACTACAGGCTGGAACATGTATGAAAAAGGCAACCTGAGTTTCATCACAAGTTTGATCAGCGTAGATACTTTGACAGTTGATGGTGTGCTCGACAGTATCCGGATCTTTGACATTCAGGCCTATTCCGGGACAACTCCCGTTGCAAGCTGGTACAACAACAAACGTTTAGTGTTTAGCAAAAATCATGGCTGGGTTGAGACGTTGGACCTGAATCGTTTTCCCGACAGGCAGCCTGTCCTGGGTTCCCTGGTTGGTGCGGTGCCTGACAGCGTTCAGCACTTCCGGCTTCCCAGACAAATTGCCACGATCAATATCAGGAAAGAGGACATCCCTGCCCGTTACCAACCAGGCAACGAATGGATCATGAAAAGCTATACTGAAATGACTCCGAGCAGTCCACCCATGAATAGCGGATGGTACTACAGGCATGATTCAGTAATTAATGCAATGGTAACAGCGCCAGACCTTCAGGTGACTATGAAGACTACCATTGCCAGCAGGACCTTTAATGGCACAGGGTTCACGCTTCTGGACACCAGCTATCTACACACTGTGACTGTGCCACCTGATGATTCGCAGCATGTGGTTGGAACCTTTGCATTCCCTGATTACAACTACAACCTTGAACACTTTTTCGGATTTGCGTTTCAGAAACCCTACCTGCAGAAGTATTTCACAGACCAGCTTTGCGGCGGATCAAAAA
>JAFAAT010000206.1 GCA_023426425.1 Bacteroidota bacterium
ATATAATAATACAAGCCCGGGGGTTGATCCGACAGGTCTACATTGATTCTCCGGCTCCTCACTACCGACGACCAGACCTTCTGGCCGAGCGAACTAACTATTGTCACTGATTCTAAAAACTCTTTGCTTTCGAAGCTACAGTAGCCGGTTGTAGGGTTAGGGTAAATGGTCAGCCTGGACGCTTCTGTCTCAGTTTCACCTATACTCAACGGAGGACAAATCGTTGCGAACTCACCACCGCTACCTACCGAAAAACTTAATGGAGTAACTGTAAGCGAGGCAGTATCTACAGTGACAGTAATATCCGTCGGCACAAAATTCACGACAGTAGTACTAATCTGAATTCCGGTATCCCCACAGCCTACTGCTCCCAGGCTATCAGCAACCATGATGAGAGAAGAAAAGGTGTTCGGGTAATAGAAAAAAAATCCACTAGCCAAATAGTTTCCATTGTCAATTTCGACTGCATATTGAAGCGATTTTTGTTTGCCAGTAGTATAGGTATTGCTCCAGATGGGTAATCCTGCGGAATCAATCTTCATTAAAACACTCTTGTGAATTGATCCCTCGTAGTGCCCTGTAGCAATGAAGCCGCCATCCTTCACGGGGCTGATTGAGTGAATCAATCTTGTAGAATCATACTTCCTTCTCCAACCAATACTGCCAGAACTGTCAATTCCAGCAATCATACCAGGACCTGAATGGGTGACGAAATTGCCTGTAAATGCCCAGCCGCCGTTGGAGGCTTCAGCTGCGTCGGTCAGCATAATACCTTCAACATCAATTTTCTTTATCCATTTCACTTCACCTTGTTCACCTATCCTAAGCGCGAAACACTCAGATGGAGTATTAGAACAGATGCCGTATATCAAAAAACCTCCAAACGCAGATTTCTGCAAATTTGTAAAATACAGTGATTCTGAAGAAGACGCATATTTCTTGACCCAAACAGGATTCCCCGTCGAATTGAACTTTACCAGTTTTATTAAACCTTTATGATTGATGGTAGTATCAGAAGCAGCAATAAACCCACCATCAGCAAGCGGTTCAACCCCGACTCCGAATTCATTAGAATGAGGCCCCAATTCCCTTGCCCACTCAACTGAACCCATCTGATCAATCTTGATCAGAAAATCCACTCTTTGCGTGGAATAAATAGTTGAAGAGTATCCTGTTAAAACCGCCCCACCATCATCTGTAGGCTTTAAATCAACTCCATCAATGACAAGCGAAGTGCCATAAGTTTTCGACCACAGAGAATCACCAAAACTGTTGACTTTCACCACAAGAACATCTTTTCGGTTAGGCAGAGAATCATTCCAACTTGATCCTAATAGAAAACAATTGCCTTGCTTATCCTTCACTGAAAAAAACAAGTAACTTGACTCACCAGGCTTAAATTCCCTTATCTGGTACTGAGCCTGTGCAAAAGACCGTCCGGAGCATACTATTGATAAAAGAAGAATAGCAAAAAGAGCTTTGAGATACATGACGCTCGAAATTAAAATGCGCGAAATACTAATATAAATCTAAGCGTTAATTGGCTCCCATTTTCCTTTCCTGAAAAATACATTGTAAAATTTTGGTGACTTAAAAACCCAGATAGTAGATCCATACGCTTCTGTAGGTAGTCAGGTTAGCTGAGAAAATGTATGTGATGGCTGGTCCAGCAGAACCATTCTACCTGATCTCAAATGTCCTATCGCGTTTCCAGTCTGTAAACTGCTTTATTGTCATTTTCCTGGAGGGATTTCACCAGTATACTCCAGCCACTCCCTCACCCGCCCTATATACATCCGCACGTAGTTCTCCGAAAGAAAAATATTGGCAAAGCTGTCGAAACGCTGCGCCTGCACGCCCAGGTAGTGTATCCAAACCGCAGCTCCCGCATATGGAATCATTTGTAGCGCCTCATCAGGAATTGGTCTGACTGAACGATACCCCTCTATGAAGGCAGCCTTCTTTCTCTCATATTCCGACTTGTCTGTTTGGGTAAAATATAGTTGCATGCAGTAGTAGCCCAGGTCCAGCACCAGCCAACCACCGCCACAGTTGTCGAAGTCAAAAAGTGTGACGTTTTCACTTTCGTCTACAGCAAGGTTGTCGTACCAGATGTCAAGGTGCACCACCCCTCGCTCAAGATCTCTCCTACCGAATCTTCTTTTTATCTCCTGCGCACATTGCCGGATAAATTGCATTTCCTCAAGCTCCGGGGAGATATACATTGACGCCTGCTCATGTGCCCAGTCAATCAGCGTCTCCGCTGTGTATTCCATGCGAGTTAGGCTATAGTCAAGACCTACCTGATGAAGGTGTCCTGTCTGGATGCCAATTGCCCGGCTTTGTGCTTCACTCAGATGTCTGATCTTGCCTCCCTCTGCAAATGAAAAAAGCACCGCATACCTTATCCCTTCCGGTGCAATGATCTCCTGAACCAAATTGCCATCCACATCGGCTACCGGATGGGAAACGCTGACGGAATCCTTCACAGTGTCAAGAAAACTCACTTCTTCCATGACCTGACTGCGGCTTCTGTGCAAATGGGTATAGACTCTCAGTACAAACTGACCTTCGTCAGAACGGACCTGATAAGTATGATTCATGTTAGTCTTCAGAAGGGTGCACCCTACATTTGTCAAGGCATACCGGCTTTGAATCCATACAGCCAGATCTGGTGCAGATAGTGTAGAATTTACAACCGGAAAAACGTTCTGGCTCATGCAGATAAAGGTAGTCCACAAGCATTCAATATCTAAACGCCGACACAAATCGTCAAGTGAGCAGTAGTTGAGAAGTTAGATATTGAAATGCCTTTTCAGCTCCACAAGGTCATAGCTACTTGCAGAAGTCCGATCATGAAGCCAAGTACACCGCCCAGCAGCTCTACAAAACGGAACTCTTTTTTCATGATGCTCAGAAGAATCTCCTCCAGTTTATCCGAAGAGAAGTTGGCTACTTTCTCAGTCACTATCTCCTCAACATCGATGTGCGCACTTAGCTTGTCGGTAAACTTTCCGACAATTTGCGGCAGGAGCAACTCAATCTCTTCCATCAGCCCTTCCTTGATCTTCTGCAGCGTACCCTCGCCCACAAACATAGAAATGACCGGCAGCTTTTCCTTAAGCTTCACCTGCAAAAACTCGTCAATGTGCTTTTCAATAAAGGGGGCCAGATCCTGCAGGTGTGCCGGATCCTTAATCCGTTCAGCAATCTCGTCAAAGTGTAGCAGTTCATTGGCTACAACAGTCCCGAGTTTGGTGGCAAACTGTTGCTGCCGCTTGGGAAAAATCCCCTGGAAGGTGATACCCAGAAACCGCCTGGGCTCGCGTGGGTGAAAAAGCATTTTGATGGCCACCCAGTTAGTGAACCACCCGATAAACGCGGATATAAAAGGAATAAGATATATAAGCATACTGCTGTTTCAGAAACAGGCCGCGAAGATAGGGCGATACAATGATTTGTAAACTTACAACTCACTCCAAAAAACTATAGAATGAGAAATTCTTGACAAGGTATACTCAAGGGATATTCCAAAGCCGGACTAAAGGTATTAGTCCCCAAGGGCTCCCCAAAGGATGCCCAAGGATTATTATGCTTTTTCTAAATACGTTGAAGCTCCTTTCAAAGGGTCTACCTCTCCCCCACCCTACTGCTCTCCTTCTTGTCCTGCTTCATAGGATAAAAATACCTCCTGCCACTCGAACTCAAACAAAAACAACATCAAATTTACGCAATCTCCCAATCCTCATGGTGCCAGCCCCTGATAGGAATTACCAGTCATCTTCTGTCCCAGATTATGCTCAGCGCATCAGTTACTTCTTAGAGACTTCTGACACACTTCCTACACACTCGCTACTTATTTCCTGCCTTAAATACCTCCAGAACATGGCTATAACATAGTTATACTATAGTCTCACCATGGATATTACGATATTTTTTAAACAATCTGAGTGTCTTTATTTACATTGCCTCTAC
>JAFAAT010000190.1 GCA_023426425.1 Bacteroidota bacterium
AAGCGAGATTACTCCGTGATCTCGTTAAGGGGGAGGCTTCAATGAAATAAAGCCCCTTCGCTTCGCGAAGTGTTTTTTTGTTTTGTCCACTTTTGCTCAGGCAAGCCTGGCAATGTGTCCAAAACAAAAAACCCCGACGAAAGTCGGGGCTTTATTTCATTGGCGGAGACGGCGAGATTCGAACTCGCGATACAGTTTCCCGTATACACACTTTCCAGGCGTGCTCCTTCAACCACTCGGACACGTCTCCTGAAGGGCAGCAAAGGTAAGCATTTCATTCAGTTGCGGAAAACTTTTTCAGCATTTGCCGTAGTCGCACGGGCCACCTCATCTATCGTAACTCCCAGGGCATCAGCCAGCTTCTGAGCAATGAGCGGCACATAGCTGCACTCGTTCCGCTTGCCCCTGAAGGGCACCGGCGCCAGGTAGGGCGCATCAGTCTCCAGCACCAGCCCGTCAAGACCCACCTGCCCAATGACTTCAGTAAGATTACTCTTCTTGAAAGTCACCACACCACCTATGCCCAGGTACAAGCCAAGCTCCGTGATCTGCCGGGCTTCTTCGAGGCTGCCACCAAAGCAATGAAAAATGCCGCGCAGCCTGCCGTCCTGTTTCTGCCTGACTATATCAATACAATCCTGGGTAGACTCCCTGCTGTGGATGACCACCGGCAGGTCGTACTCCAGTGCCCAGTCGATCTGGGTGGAAAACGCTTCTTTCTGTTGTTCGATATGGGTAAGGTCCCAGTATTTGTCGAGCCCAATCTCCCCCACTGCATAAAAGCCGCCTTTTTCCAGCCAGCTTTTTACGATGGCCAGCTCATCGAGGTAGCTATCCTTTACATAGACCGGGTGGAGACCCATCATGGGAAAACAATGATCTTTCCAGCGGTCTGTGATGGCCAACATGGGAGCGATGGTGGTACTGTCGCAATTGGGCAGGTACATCTGCTGCACTCCGGCCTGGAGGGCCCTGCTTATCACCTGTTCAAGATCAGTCTCAAATTGCTCATCATAGAGATGGGTATGCGTATCTACAAACTTCATGTTCAATTCTTAGGCAGGGCTTTTACCTGCCAGTTCTTTTCCTTACAAAATTCCAAAACCCCGGGCAATGCGACCTTCAGCCGTTCGAAGGCCTTGGCGCTGTCGTGAAAGACCACGATGGACCCCGGCCGGATGTGATCTATCACATGCCTGAGGCATTGCTCCGGCGACAGGGACTGATCAAAATCCCCACTCAGCACATCCCACATGTAGATCTTCCAGGGCTGCCGGGCCCTGGAGAGGCGCTTTGCCTGGGAGATCTTGATCCGGCCATACGGGGGTCGGAACAGCCTGCTATCTATGACCTTCGCAGCCTTTACAATGTTGCTCAAGTAAACCCTGTTTTCGTGCTTCCAGCCATTCAGATGTTCTTCCGTATGGTTAGCAACCGTATGTCCTTCATCCAGGATACGCTGGTAAATCTGCGGCCAGGAATGCACATTTCGCCCAATACAGAAGAATGTGCCCTTTGCCCCATGCTGCGCAAGCTGCTCCAGCACAAAAGGTGTGGCTTTAGGGTGAGGACCATCATCGAAAGTGAGGTAGACGGCAGGGACTTCTCCGGGAGGCATTCTCCAGATCAGCTCTTTAGGAAAAAGCCGGGGAAGCCAGTCAGGCGTCTTTACCCAGTAGGACGGCATAATTGCAAACCAACAAAAAAATGGGGATGAAGTTTAAATTTTCTCAATAGCCTCTTCATGCATCCAGCCGCTGCGGCCATCTGGTAGTACAACCCGCAGCCATTCGCTGCGCTCATTTTCAATTCGCACCACCGTGCCTTCGGGAATGAGGCTGAGCGATTTGCCGGCTTCAGGATCTTCTTTGATAGGCGCATCCTGCAGCATGACCACTGCCCTGTCATGTTCAAGGCGATGTGTAGAAGCGATGTAAGCCATTAGCAAAGTGCCGAAGAATAGCAGGGCGGTGATGATGGGTAGCTGCACCGGTAGCCAGGACGGAGCCTGCCATCGCCTGAGGAACAACATTGCCAGGGTGACGAGGAAAAGCACAAGTGCCACAATGGACCAAACTTCTGAAAGACTGGGTCGGGTGAGTGCCTTCCACCATTGGACGAAAAATATCTCCGGCAGCTCGACAATCCGGTTGCTGATCCTGCTTTGGGTAAGAGCCAGGTTGTCCTTTGCCAGCTCATGACCAGGATTGAGCCTTAATGCTCTTTCATAGTTCAGCACCGCTGCGCCCACCTGGTTTAGCCTGTAATAGGCATTTCCAAGGTTGTAGTAAACCTCCGCATGGTCTGGCTGACGCGCTGCGAGTTGTTCATAATAGTAAATGGCGCTATCATATTGCTGACGGCCATAAAACTCATTGCCTTTTTGCCAGATACCATTGTAGGGAATATCGGCAAATGCTGGCAATGCTGAAATAATCAGGATAAAAAAGAGACAAACTCTGTTCATCATTAGATGCTTTCCTCCAGTTTGCTTATGATGGCCACTGCCTCCTGGTATGTATGCTGCATCTGGTTTGACCCGGACGAAGGAGCATACAGGGCGGTTTCACATTCCACCACTGTCTGATCGATGCGGCGGATCAGGTTTTCCGGCACATCCTTAGACGCGAGTACTTCAAAAGCACGTTCCTTTGACAATGCAGAGAGTGGAATGTTCAACTTGTCGCTAATGTACAACCAAATAGCTTTTGAAACCTCCTCATAGAACTGCTTCGACTGTTGATGCAGTAGCTTTTCTGCCAGTTTCAATCGCTTGACTGCAATCCTATTTGCTCTCCGGTTGCGCAACTTTACCGTATCACGTGAAAGCTCATCTTCACGGCGCTTCCAGAACAACACACCTACGAAGGCCAGCAGTGGCAGCGCGTAGAGCGACCAGTAGGTGGCTGTAAAGAATAACGGCTTGCTTTGCAGCCTGAACTTTGTGAGGGTTTGAGTAGCTATCGGATGAATATCAGTCAGCGAGTTTCTTTTTGCCACGGTGGGGCTATAGTTCTTCCCTTTTGACACCTTCACCCTTTGGGGCTGAGTTTGCAAGGTGACATAGGAGTTCGAAGCTGGGTCGAAATAAGAGAATTCAATGGGTGGTATTTCATACTCTCCCGGAACATTGGGAGAGATTGCATAGGTAATCACCTTGGAGCCATTGATGGTGGCTGTTCTGCCCGTGATGGTATCTATGACCATAGGGTCGTAGCTGGTAAGGCCATTGGGAAGTATCAGCTTAGGAGCTTCAAATAGCTTCAGATTTCCGCTTCCTGAAATCTTTACAGTATAAGTCAGCGCATCATCAGTAGTGAGTTCTGTTTTGTCAATCTTCGAGTTCATTGTAAACTTACCCACTGCACCTCCAAAGCTTGCCGGCTTACCCTCTTCAGGCACCGGAAGCACAGTAATTTCTACCGGCTTACTCTGTAAGCGCACAGGCACATCACGATATGCATTGGTGCTGAAGAAATCGTCGTTGAAGAATGGATCGCTCATCATCAGGCTGCCCATCGACTGGAAAAACGGATCGTCGAACATGCTGGCAAAAGGATTGCGCTGACGTACCTGCTGCACGATGCGCGCAGTACCTTCAGCCTCCGCCGGGTCGAGAGTGAGCTTGCCTGTCTGCTGTGGAAACAAAGCCGACTTCTTCAGCAGGAACACCTGATACTTCTGTCCGTTTACTACCTCTTCCACTGGTTTTACGTTCCCCCTCGCAATCTCGAAATCCTGAGTCCAAAAGCCATTCAGCGAAGGAAGCTTGGAGATAGCGACATTCATTGGAATACGGGCATATAACTTATAGCTGGCAGTAATCTGCTCTCCCACGTAAGCTTTATCCTTATCTACAGAGACTTTAATAAACAGGTTCTTGCTGATTTCTGAAGGATTTACTGGTTGTGCCTCCAGCTGCTGTTGTTGCTGATGCTGTTGTTGCTGCTGGCGCTGCAATGAGCGATAGGCCTGCTGGCGCTGGCGCATTAGTGCAGCAAAAGGATCATCGAAAGGATCTGGAGCCTGTTGCTGGGCCAGACTGCCTTCCACTACTTCAATATTAAGGCTGTTTGATTGATATACATTGCCGTCTGCATCCCTCGCTACGGCAGGTGGAATCTTAAGTGTACCTGTCCTTTTAGGCCTCACGATGTAGGTATGGGTGACTTTAGCAGACCGCACCATCTTATTTCCGCTGATGGAAATATTATTGCTCTGACTCTGGAAAGGCCCCTGCAACACTTCGAAATCCTGAAAAGCCGGTTTGGAAATAGTCCTGAGGCCTTCTACATCCTGGATGGTGTAGTCCACCTGGATCTGATCTTCCATACCCATCTTGGCGGCACTTGCATTTGCAGAGAATACAGCAGTCTGTGCCCAGGTCACACAACTGGTGACCACGCAACAAAGACTTGTAAGGCATAGGCGCCACATGTATTGTAACCGATTCATGGAATTGCTACAAAAATAAACGCTGCAGGGCCTTACCGTGAAAAGTCAGCGGTTAAAGCTTAGTTAAAGATTTACTTAAATATCTCCTTCTATAGGTCTCAACACGATTGTATCCACATTTGCTGATGATGAAAGCTGCGAGGTTGTCCATACCATTTCTGCAATATCCTCTGCTTTCATGAAACGCCCTTCAGGCAGTCCGCTCCCCGCCCATGACCTGCTCCAGGTGGCACCGGGAAAGATAGACGTCACTTTTATCCTATCCTCCATCAGCTCATGTCGCAGGTTTTCTGAGAACCCTTGCAAAGCGTACTTCGTAATGCTGTAGGCACCACCATTCTCATAGGCCTTCAGACTTGCCACAGAGCACATGTTGAAAATATGACCTGATTTAGCCTGTTGCATCACTGGCAACAAGAGGCGGGTGAGATGATAGGCACTGAAAAGGTTTACATTCATAAGCGTCTCCAGATGTCCATCCGGCTCTGTCGCCAGCTTTCCGGGAAAGAACAGGCCTGCATTATTGACCAGGACATCCACAGCAGGAAAGGTTTCCAGCACCCGTCTGCCAAATGCTATGGCCTGTTCTTTATGAGCCAGGTCGGCATGTACTGCAAGTATCTCAGATTTCGGATGCTCCAGTTGCCAGACCTTCTGAAGAATATTGAGATCAGATTGTGTCCTGGCACACACAGCAATGGAATAGCCTTGCTTCAGAAACTTTTCAGCAATGGCCTTTCCAATCCCCTGGGTAGCGCCGGTTATAACAGCATATGGCATAATGAGTTAGTTGAGAGTGGACAAGATAAGTAATTGATCGCTATTGAAGGTTCGCGTGTGACCCTATCTGCGCGAGACAAACCGGTCATCCGTCAGCGAATGTAAAAAAGCTTCCAGGTCCAGTTTCTCCTGTTCCGTGAGCCGCAGCGGTTCTAACAAAACTGTGTCACGGTTCATTCCATCGGGCAGGACTGCATGCGGATTGTCATAATAGTCAATCACCTCACGCAGGGTCTTCATGCTGCCGTCGTGCATATAAGGTGCTGTCACTGCCACATTGCGCAGACCCGGAACCTTAAACTTTCCCAGGTCAGCCAGATCCCGGGTCACCATATACCTTCCGCTGTCATTGTGCTGTCTGCCATTGAACAGGCCTATGCTTCTGAATTCGTCGGCTGTAAAATCAGGTGTAAAATGACATTCAAAACACTTTGCCTTAACCCTGAATATCTCACGACCCCTTTCCTGTTGTGCGGTAAGTCCACCAGGTTCATCATTCATCCAGCGGTCATTGGGTGTGTCGCTGGTCTCCAGTGTACGTTGAAAGGCTGCCAGTGCCGCTCCAAGCGACTGCGCATCGGGAGCTTTGTTGAAGACCTTTTGAAAGAGCGCTGCATATTTGCTGTCCTCGGTCAGCCTTGCAACAGCAACCGGGATTGGGAGATTCATTTCATTGGTGTCACTGATTGGAAACAGCGCCTGTTCCTCGAGAGTTGCTGCCCTGCCATCCCAAAAGAATGCTTCCCTTGCGCTCATATTCATTGCCGAAGGGGTATTTCTCAGTCCCTTCCGGCCGTGAACACCGTTGCTAAATGCAACAGTATCCGCAAACGCAAACTCAGGTTTATGGCAGGATGCACAGCTGATAGTCCTTGTTTCGGAGAGAATGGGATCAAAAAACAACATCTTCCCCAGTTCTTCAGGTGTAGACACCTCCTCTGGCTTTTGAGTATCAAATCCACTGCCGGCAAGGACGACCAGCACCACTCCAGAAAGCAAGAACAGCTTTTTCACCCTGCAAAGCTACATCATTTTCATCCGGGTCCCTGCGAGGCCTGCTTTGCAGGGTCTATAGTGGCAGCACATGCTTAAATTCAGGAATCACATTGTTTTGTGAATTGATACCTTTGCGGCAATTTTCAAATCCGAATCAATTATCAGCATATGGAATATCGCATAGAGAAAGACACGATGGGCGAGGTTAAGGTGCCTGTCAATGCCTATTACGGAGCACAAACCCAACGCTCCATTGAGAATTTCAAGATAGCTCAGGACATCAATAAGATGCCCAAAGAAATAATCAAAGCATTTGCTTACCTGAAGAAAGCTGCGGCACTCACTAATACAGAACTCGGAGTGCTGCCTGCAGAAAAATCAAAGCTGATCGGCCAGGTCTGCGATGAAATTCTGGAAGGCAAGCTTGATAACGAGTTCCCGCTTGTAGTGTGGCAAACAGGATCAGGCACCCAGTCTAACATGAATGTGAATGAAGTGGTGGCATATCGTGCACATGTGATCAATGGTGGGCAACTTACCGATAAGGAAAAGTTTGTACATCCCAACGATGATGTCAACAAGTCGCAATCATCTAACGACACTTTCCCGACGGCTATGCACATCGCCGCCTATAAAATGCTGGTGGAAGTCACTATCCCCGGTATCAAAAAGCTACGCGATACGCTGGCCGCCAAATCCAAAGAATACATGGATGTGGTGAAAATCGGAAGAACCCATTTTATGGACGCTACCCCACTCACCCTGGGTCAGGAAATAAGCGGTTACGTGTCCCAGCTGGACCATGGACTGCGCGCTATAAATAATACACTCGCTCACCTAAGCGAACTTGCGCTTGGTGGCACAGCTGTCGGCACGGGGATCAATACACCAAAAGGTTATGCAGAAAAAGTTGCTGCTAAAATCGCAGAGCTCACAGGCCTTCCTTTCGTCACTGCAGAGAACAAATTTGAAAGCCTTGCAGCTCATGATGCAATCGTAGAAGCGCATGGTGCCCTAAAGACTGTTGCAGTGAGCCTGATGAAAATTGCAAACGACATCAGGATGCTTAGTTCCGGTCCCCGCTCAGGCATAGGGGAGATATTCATCCCTGACAACGAACCCGGATCTTCTATCATGCCCGGCAAGGTAAACCCCACCCAATGTGAAGCACTTACTATGATCGCAGCACAGGTGATGGGTAATGACGTAGCCATCAACATTGGTGGTTCTAATGGACATTTCGAGCTTAATGTGTTCAAGCCCGTGATGATCTACAATTTCCTGCACAGCGCCCGCCTGATAGGTGACGGCTGCGTAAGCTTCAACGACAAGTGTGCGGTAGGAATAGAGCCAATCCAGAAAAATATTGATCAACACCTGCACAATTCCCTGATGCTGGTAACTTCACTGAATACCAAAATCGGCTACTACAAAGCAGCAGAGATTGCGCAGACTGCACACAAGCAAGGCAAGACACTGAAGCAAACCGCAATAGATCTTGGATACGTGACAGCAGAGCAGTTTGATGAATGGGTTGATCCCAAGACAATGGTGGGAGAATTGAACTAACACAGGTTGATGTTGTCCGGACAAAAGCACCCGTATCGGGTGCTTTTGTCATTTGAAAGAGCTGAACCGCATGCAAAATGAAACATAAATATGACAAGAGTTTCTACAATACCTTGTCTATTTTGAATAGCTTGTAGTCACAAAGCATGCATTTGAAAAAGTCACTGCTGGTTCTTTGTAGCTTGGTTTCACTGTGTACCTCAGCACAGATCCAATCTAATTGCTCGGTGCCACCGAACCTGCTTGCTGCTTATGACTTAGATGTTAAAGCACTTGCCATAGAGAGGATGTATGCTATCAAGACACCTGACACTGCAAGCATTTGGATACCACAGAAATATCAGGACACAATTTGGCGTGGCTTGGCAGCCATATTCAATCTCGATACGCAGCTTCAGGTAGACTCCATCTTTCGCAGATATTGTGTTCATGCTCATAAAGCCGTTCCACCAGGACTAAATGCATCTTTGAACATTTATTTTGACACTTCCTTTGCATGGACACAGGCCTGGCGAGACACTCAAACTACTACCGGTTACGGCGCCCTCGACAGCTTTCTGCAGCGTTACAACTATACTGTTGAATCGTACTTCTCAGTTTCGTCATTCCACATCGCAAGAATTGAATCCCCACATTCATTAAATAGAAAGGCTGTCAAAGATAGCCTAGTTCAGTTCGATGGTCTTACCTCAGTATGGGACAGTTACGGATCGTTCAAGCACCGGGACATCATCTACCGGAAAGATGGGACAGCTAAGTTCATTTTTGAGATCGGCTGGGGCGACTGTTTGGCTGGATGTGTCAATCGAAAGTATTGGCACTATTCAGTAGACGAGGAAAATTGTACTGTGGCACTCGACACAATTGTCTCTAATGTTTACTCCTACTATGAGTTTACTCCTCCTGGGGATTGTGAGTTGTACCCTACTAACGTTACTGCCATCCGTGAATCTATGAACCTTGACATTCACCCAAACCCGGCATCGGACTTTGTGTGGGTCAGACCAACTCCGGAAAAACTACTGTTTTACTACCTGCACGACTTCAGCGGACGCATGGTTCAGAAAGGAGCTTTGGATTCGGCTGGAAAGATTTGGATCGGCGACCTATCTCCTGGAGTCTACCTCTTGCATCTGTTTGATAAAGCGACCCGAAAGCAAATAAAGGTGGTTAAATTCTGAGACCCCATCAGGAGGAAGCATGCCAAACAAGTTTCATCTAAATTTTAAACAACAAAAGGCGCCATATACCTTTTCAACATAGATAAATACATCAGCTCATGAAAAGAACTTTTATACTCTTCCTTGTTTTGTCGGCTTCTTTCGTGACAACCGCACAAGTCCAGACAAGCTGCTTTATCTCCCCTGCTTTTCGTGCGGCGTATGAAGACGATGCAAAGAGCCTTGCCACTCAAAGACTCTATGAGATACAGTCGCCAGACACCCAACTAATTGATGTCCCTCAAGTCCATGTGGACAGTGTGCTCACGGGCTTAGCTACCATATTCAACCTGGACACAATGTTGCAAGCAGATTCAATTTTCAGGTATCACTGCATACACAGTGAAGCAGGATTTCAATCTCCGGTTTGTAAAGGGCTGTCGCTGGTGATAGACACTACCTATGCATGGACACAACAATGGGTAAACCAGCAGACACTCACAGGATATGGTGCATTAGACAGCCTGCTGGTCCGCCATGGACTCACATTTGGCAGCATTATGCTCTTTCAGGGAATGGGGTTTGTACAACTAACTACTAGCAAGGTTATCAACATGCAAGCGCTTTCAGATAGCCTGGCACTACTGAACGGAATTAACTCCGCTTCAAAAAACTGCAGTCCCGGTGATGCGCCAAAGCTAATCACATACACAAGCGACAGCCTTCAAAGATTCGGATTTAGAATTGGCTGGGGCGATTGCCCTGCTGGTTGTACCGAAACCAAGACCTGGCAATATTCTGTTGACCCACAAAACTGTACGGTCTCTCTCGATTCCATACTTCAGCAGTTTTCTTTTTATTTCGGGTACCCTGCACTTGTGAATTGCAATCTTTTACCAACGACCTCAGTTCCTCAGGTCAACGCCTCACCAGGTGTATTGCTTCATCCCAATCCAGCCGGCAACTTTGTATCCATAAAAAACTTCGATGAAAACTTCCACTATCTCATAAGCGATATGAGTGGAAGAATAGTCACACAGGGAAGCGGTAACAGCGGCCAAACCATTGATCTTTCCCGGTTAGAAGCAGGCATCTATTTGATTCGACTGCGTGGAGCCTCAGAGCAATGGCAACAGAAGTTAATTAAGTATTGAGCTTTAAACAGCTATTCAATCGAATAGGAAGGAGCTGTCTAAAAAGCAAGACAGCCCCTTTACCTCTATCTGATCCCTGGCTATTTAGCTCCAGACATATTGCTTTTTGTTTAACAGCAGTGCTTCTCCTGCTATAGTCTTGTCGCCGGTGCTAACTTCATATACTGCGCAGTCATAGAGAATCCTGTTCTTCTCTGCATAAATTTCCTTCACTGTCACCACAGCCTCATATTCAGTATCTACAAACATCGGTTTCAGCCATTTCATGCTTTGACTCATATAAACATGGCCGTCAGCATACCAGAGTGCACCGAATATCTTAGTAAACACACTTGCACCGAGAAACCCATGAATTATGTTTCGCCCAAACATGCTGTCCTTTCCTGCCTGGGGATCGATATGAAGTGGATTGACGTCGCCACTCACACGGGCATAGGTATCTACATCATCCTGGGTATAACTGAACTTGTGACGAAACTCGTCTCCTGGTTTTAGCATAATTGGTTTTGGTTTTTTACACTCCCAATATAACAGAGTTATTTTAAAGAGAAAAACTACATCTTCTTCAGTGTCAACAGCGTGTGGTAGTTTGAATCGTTCGCTGGCCCTATCAATTTAAAGAAAATTAGAAACTTTTTTGTTTTTTATAATAAGAACTCCTTACCTTTGCGCCGCCAAAAGGATAGTCGAAGAAAAACTACAATAAGGATAACATAACTGTGCGGAAACTTTGGGCTAATGTAAAACTTCTCTTTTTGACAAACAACAGTAACACCATTTATAAAAAATAAAAAAACAAACATGGCTAACCAAGACACAAAAAATTTCATGGACAGCGTAGTGGAAACACAAAAGCAGTTTGCAGACACTATGGCTGAGACTACCAGGAAATTTACCAATGGCAATGCTATTGTCGATGAGACGGTGCAGAAAGGTACTGAATGGTACAAGAACTGGATTGAAAGCCAGAGGAACATGATGGCTGGCGCAACTGAGAAAACAGCGGACATGAACAGCAACATGCAGAACAATATGAACCAGGCTACGGAGTTTTACAAGAACTGGATGAACAACCAGATGAATTGGGCTAAGCAGGTTTGGGAAATGAATACAAATATGTTCCAGAACGCTGCCTCAAACGGCAATGCTGCGAACATGAACCCAATGAACATTTGGAACAACATGCAGCAAAACTGGCAGAACTGGATGAGCACCATGAACAACACCAACAACTGGATGAACATAATGCAGCAGTGGAACAGCATGTTCAACATGGATGCATTCAGACAGGCATCTGAAAACTGGACAAACTTATATACTCAATACCAGGAAATCCTGAACAGTAACTGGGCTAAGACTCAGGAGTACATGCAGAATGGCACCGCACAGGATGCGTATAAGAACATGATCAATGCTACTGAAGGATTTACGAAGTTCTACGAAATGTGGATGCCAATGTGGAAGAGCATTCAGGACAAGACCTTCAACATGGACATGTACAAGCAGTGGATGAATCCTGCGGCTTACAAGCAACTGATGGACCAGTATCTTGGTTTTATGCCTGAAAGCAGCAAAAACTACATGCAACAAATGTCTTCTATGATGCAGGATGGTATGAAGCAAATGAACGGCTCTGCCATGCAACAGTATCAGATGATGCGCAACATGATGGGCAATATGATGCCTGGTATGAATGCTTCAGACATCTTTGGCGGCATGATGAATGGCTACAACCAGTTCTCACAAATGATGAACCAGGCTGCTGCTCCTTTCAATAAGATGATGACACCGAACCAGCATACTAAGACTATGATGGAATGGCAGGACATCGCTAACCGTATGGCTGTCTACAACATCAAGAATGCTGAATTGCAGTACATGATGTACACTCAGGGAACGAAAGTAATGGACACACTCGCAGAGAACGTTATGCAGAAAGTTCAGAGCGGAGAGGAAATCAACAGCATGATGGCGCTGTTCCAGGAGTGGATGAACCTGAGCGACAAGACTTTTGTCTCCCTTTTCGAAAGCGATGAATACAGCAAATTGATGGCTGAAGTAAGCGCTATGCAACTGAAGCTGAAGAAGGATATCGAAAACCAGATGGAGAAGTTCATGACCGGTATTCCAGTAGCTACACGCAGTGAAATGGATGAACTTTACAAGACTATCTATGAACTGAAGAAGCAAGTCCGTCAGATGGAAAAAATGATGGACCTGGGTACTGAGGAAGAAAACGCTACTGAAGAGCCCAAAGCTGCTTCTAAAGGCCGCTCTACTAAGAAATAACCATAGCCCCCTATTGGAACAGATAATCCCGCCTGGTGCGGGATTATTTTTTTGTACCTGCTGGTGTTCTTCCGGTTATGAAGAGTAGTGAACACCAGTTTAGAAAAGCATGGGAAAGGACATTCTCTACCACACATTGGCTAATCTGTCCTATTGTTGAAACCAGTACCCGTAATAATTTTACACAAACTTCAATTATGCGATCAGTCGGTAGTTTCACTAAGTCAATGTTAGGCAACCTTCAGTCCAGCCGGGCCCGGAGAGTTGTTTCTGCCTTTTTCGCAGCGGTCTTTCTGAATATTTCATCAAGAGCACAGACTGCATGTGACTCCCTGGATATCAAGGTGAGCTATGCAGCGTTTCATGACTCCCTGGTCAGTGTCTCAGTGACGAACAGCAGCAGTGGATTTTTCAGTTATCCTGCTTTCGTATTATACAATGGAAACGGAGACACGGTGGCCAAAGAAGACCCAAACCTCTTTGGCATCGGACCAGCATCTTCCCATATACTCAACTTATACACCGGAATGCCCCAAAATAATTCATTCAATGGCACGCTCGAACTTTACACCAACTTTTTCGACAGTCTGAATTGCAGCTACCAGCAGATATTTACACTCTGTCCGGACAGTCTCCTGCCTCTCATTGTGTTCCTTGGCAACTCAGGAGGCGCCACAACAACAGGCACAGTGCTGTTTGAAATAATAAACACTACTACTCAGGGAGTCAGTACCGGCATCCTGGAACTTACCTCCTCTAATCAGCATGATGAAGACACTGTCTGGATTGCACCAGGAAATTATATGTTGCAGCTCAACCAGATTAATCTTACACCTGGAGGTCAGAAGTCATATGGACTGAAGACAGAAGAATACTCACAAATGGGACTCGGGTGGACCTACAATAGTACCACAGACACCACTATGCTTTTTAGCTTCTTTGGCAAATGCAGCTTGCCAACCTCTGTCAACACGATAGCAAGTTCAGCACCAATAACAGTTTCAGTATATCAGAACAAACTAACAGTAGTTAGCCCAGACAACCACAGAATTGAAAAGCTAGCACTCTTCTCTACCGACGGTAAGGTCGTAAAACTTGCGACTGGTAATACTACATCCCTTGTGGTCGACCTGAATGACCTGGTTCCTGGTCTCTATATAGTTCAGGCTTTACACGCAGGCAGGATCTCCTCGAGGAAAATCCTTGTGCAATAGCAAGCACCTCAATGCATGGCTTTGATCATCCGGTCATTGCCATGCATGTCTTTACGTAGCGCTACGGAGGAAAACCCTATTTGCTCAAACAGTTCTTTTGTTGCCATTGCATAATCCCTGTGTACCTCGCAGTACACAGCACCACCAGGGCGCAGATTCGTCTGGGCAAACTGGCCAATGTGCCTGTAGAATAGCAGTGCATCTACATCCGGTACAAACAAGGCCAGCCCAGGTTCAAAATCACGAACGTTCCGGTCCAGTGTCAGTTTTTCTGAGGCCGGTATATACGGTGGATTGGAAACGATCACATCAAACTGCTCAAGTCCCTGCCAGTAATCCTGGCTGAGAAAATCCAGTTGCTTGAATACTACACCGGCCGCCCCTAATCGGCGGGCATTTTCTGTGGCGACTTGAATTGCCTCTTCGCTAATGTCGATTCCGGTAAGCTTTGCTCCGGGAAGCATCAGACTTAGTGAGACCGGAATACATCCCGTGCCCGTACCAATATCCAGTATGGTCACATTGACCCTCCCCTTCCAGTCCTCAGCCACCCATTGTACCAGTTCTTCAGTCTCTGGCCTTGGAATCAGCACATGTTCATTCACCTGAAAAGACCTTCCAAGGAACCATTGTGTACCGATCACGTATTGAACGGGTTCTCCATTCAACAGACGCAATTCCATTTCCTCCAGCTCTCTGTATTGTTCTTCGTCAAGCAGCCTTTCCTTTTGTACAATCCTGTCCAGCCTGGACAATCCTGTACTCTTTTCCAGTACAAGATGCGCAATAGCGCTTGCCTCCTGAGCATCATAAATCCGCTCCAGTCTTTCCTTCAAACGGTAAAAAGCATGGTTGAATGACAACATGCGCTAAAGGTAAACAAGCGTTTGTTTTCAGCCCATGCTACTCAAGCTTTAGTTTCTCTCTAAGGAACTCATGTGCAATCACCTGCGCCTTTTCTGCAGCCACCGGATCGTACTTCGGATTGCTGGGGTTGGCAAATGCATGCGCGGCATCAAAAGAGTGCCAGGTAAACTTATTGCCGGTAGCTATGACCTTTCGCTGAAACTCATCAACTACTTCATGGGTAATGTGATTATCATGTTCCGCCCATAGATAAAGTACGTCAACAGTCAGTTTATTGATACGCGCGGTGTCCTGTTCAGGAAAGCCATAGTACATAACCGCACCTACAGCTTGCGGTCCCGCTATCAGACTTGCCGTAAAAGACCAGCATCCACCAAAGCACCAACCGAGGGTCGCCACTTCCTTTTTCTTACCTATATGCCTGAGTAAACCTTCGATAATCCTACGCCCCCTTTCTGCACTCATGCCCTTGGAAAGCTTCCCGGCCTCTTCGGCGGTTGTAGCAACTCGTCCGTCATACAGGTCTACAGCATACACATCCACATTCCCCAACATCTCCTGCCACCGCTCAGCCTCACGACGCACGTAGTCATTCAGTCC
>JAFAAT010000211.1 GCA_023426425.1 Bacteroidota bacterium
GTTAAAGGTACCAATAGGGTTTGACTGACCCTGGTTTACAACTGTGAAAGTGGACGCTGGAAGTACCAGTTGATTTGTTGAGCTCAGGAATACTGCGTTTGAGACGGTGTTAGAAAAACCAGTGATCTGGAACTCAAGCGGAGTATTAGGGCAAGCTGTTAAATATCCACCAGTAGGAGGGGTTGGAGTCCAGACACCACCGGTGATATTCACAGGTGTAGTATCAATAGTCGGTGGAGCTGCATTACAGTTTAGTACTGCTACCTGGACGTCTCTGCGGATATAACTTAGTCTAGTTCCAGTAATTCTGTCATAGTCGGCACATTCAAATGCGATTACGAATTTACCGGTATTCGTAGGAGTGAATGTAGCGGTACCAGTATTAAGATTTACATTATAAGGATTAGCAGCTGTTGACCCGATTGGATCAGCAAGGCTATAGCCCGCATCGTAAGGAATTTGTGCGTTCTGATTATCCCATGGCCACACATTGGTTGTCGCCATTGAATCATTATTAGGATCCAGCGGACCATTCAAAAAGAAAGCTGGCTGATTCAGACACAAATAAGGAATTGGAGGTATAATAAACCTGGGAGAACTATTGTTCCATTTGGCTACGTTATTGATTCCTGACTCAGTGTAAAGATTGTATCCGCCAGGATTATCAAGGTTAAGTATACCTGTGTTACGACAACAGAGGCTATAGCTAACCAGCCAGTCTACACAAGCTACAGGCAGCGTAATGGTATCCGAATATATCCTTCTTTCGAAAGCTGGCCAGACGGAACCGGGAACGCGGCAGGCATTGACCGGCGCGAAGTTAGCACATAACTGATCAAGCGTATCTGCCGGACCTACCTGTGGCAGTGTCCTATTAATATTCTGATAGCAACTAGACTTAAATACCACTCCTGCGGTCGTTCCTAAAGTTGCATTGTTTGGTTCGCAGGCTTTGAATAATACGAGCGTGACTTTGTACTTCAGGTTGTTAGGACCAGTACCAATGAAGTCCCAGTAAATATCTGCAGCCGCTACGTGTGATGCATGAACTTTATTACCGAAACCACACAGGGCCAGGACCATTAAGCCCAATAACAACCTGCGGAAACTTACTAATTTAGTAGCCATGGTTTTTCTTTACTTATTTAATGAATTAGCGGTTATCTGATTAATGTAATATTTCCTTGTTTTACAAACTTGCGACCTGTTGGTGTGACTGCTTCTACCGTGTAGATGTAGACTCCCATTGGTTGAGGTTCACCATTTAGTGTTCCATCCCAGCCTTCGTCTACATTTACGCTTTCGAATACCTTAGCACCCCAGCGGTTGTATATTACAAAGGACTTCAGGGTAGCGTCTCCGATTCTTGCAACCTTGATCCTATTATTATGACCGCTTCCCGGTACAAAAGCGTTGGGTACATCGATATATGAATCGAAGTTCACAAAGATGTCTATTGAATCGACAGCTGAGCAGCCAAACTCTGTACGTGCTATCACTCTGTAGCGTGTATCCACTTCTGGCTGTGCCACTGGGTTAGCAATCAGGTTGTTGCTGAGACCATGTGGAGGGAACCATTCGAAGTACAGGGCATTGCCAGTAGGATCAAGCTGGTAGCTTTGGCCAGGGTAGATTCTTACACTGTCTGGTACGTCAACCACTGCCTGTGGTTTAACTTCCACTGTTACCTGATTTGTATCAAGACAGAAGTTAGTATCCCTTCCTATTACAGTAAACGTAGTGGTAGTAACAGGCCAAACCTGAGGATTGAAAGTTGTGCTGTCATCCAGCCAGTACTGCGGATACCACACCAGCGATGCAAGGCTGCCGCCTTCTGCTCTGAGCATGGCTGTATCACCTGCACAGATTGCGGTGTCAGCAGAAAGGTTGATAAACTCTGTAGGCACCACATTGAAAGCAATATCATCGCTGCCAAGGCAACCAGCTGGCGTAGAAACACTCAGCGTAGAGGTTGTGGTACTATATGCATAGAACACTGGATTGCGAACCGCTGGATTATCCAGGTTGGTTGGTGGGTTCCAGTTGTAGGTATAATGAGAATAAATACTATCAGAAGGTGTAACAACCGGATCCAGATGCACTGTGTCACCATAGCAGAGGATCTGATCAGCACCTACAAATACTTGTGGCACTGGTTGTACATCCAAACCAATCGTGCGTACACTGTCTGTACAGCCAGGATAGGAAGCTGTAAGGGTGTAAGCCTGTGGGCCGATGACTGTCGGAGTGATTGCAGGATTTACCGAGTTGGCACCTACAACATTGCCGGGAGGATCCCAGGTATAGGTATATCTTGGATCACCAATAGCATTGATCTGAACAGTAGCGCCAAGACAGATGGCTGAGTCTGCATTAAATATGGTATAACCCTGAAGCACTGCAACGTCTAATGTATCTCTGCCTCCGCACTGACCAATGCCACCAGGTACTACTGTCACTACATAGGTAATATCAGCCGTTGGCTTGGCAATTGGATTTTGAACAGTGTCGCTGCTCAGATAGGTAGGAGGATCCCAGAAAACCTGGTAAGTGGTATTAGGTTCGGGCACCAGGTTGATGTCTAGCTGAATTGAGTCGCCGACGCAGGTAGTCACATCAGCACCAAGATCGAAATTTGGCTGTGGGAGCACTACGATTTCTACGGTATCAACGTTTTTCTCACAGAATATATTACCTGCTGTTGAGGTGACCACGTATTTTGTCGTAACAGTAGGCTTAGCCCAGGGATTTTTACAATTGGTACAACTAAGCGAAGTAAGAGGAGACCCACCACCAAGAACTGACCATTGCCACGAAGTACCACCGCTTACATCAAGCTGCACGGAATCGATTGCACAAATGGCAGTGTCAGGGCCACCGACTGTTGGAGGCCAGATGTAAAGAGGAATAGTAAATGTTTGCTGCAGGATGATGCCCGGCGGTACGCAGTTGGAATCCTTCACAGTGATGGTAAGGATGTTCAAACCTGTATCAAGCATAGATGGTGTCCATGAGAAGCAACCGCGTACAGAGTCTGTGCCCTGACCGGTGTAGGTGATATTAGATCCCGGAGCAACCGTGCTGTTGTTGGAGCTTACTACCAGCACTGCCTGGTTGCTGGTTGAGCCTACATCAAAGCAGAAGCTGAGAGGTTCGTTGGCACAACCCTGTACCTGACCATTTATCAGATGTACGTTTCCAAGGCTGAAAGTATCGGTAGCAAGTGTAGGAGGCACGCTGGTACATTGCATCACTACATACTGCATATCACGCATGATGGTACCGATCTGAACCCCATTACGCCATTCTCTTACAAGAAGGGTAACCACACTGGTTTGTATAGCATTTGGAGTAAAAGTCATCTGACCGGTAGACGGATCAAGATTGAAAGTGTTTCCTGTGCCTATTGGATTATTAGTGAGGTTATAAATGGGACTGCTGAACCCTATGCTTGTAGGGGTAGTTCCGAAATTACATGTTGTTCCTCCACCAAGTGGCTGGATCAATTCAAAGGATAAGGAATCACCGTTGGGATCAACTGCACCATTATTATAGGAATATGGTGAGTTGATACACATGTAGTTGATTGGCTTTACGGTAAAGTAAGGAGAGGAGTTACCTTGTGCTGCCAGGTTGTCAAATGTTGTTTCAACATACAGGTTTTGGCCAGCTGCACCAGCAAGATTATCCGCGCCGTTACGGGCGTTGATACTGGCAGAGAATGTCCACCAATTACACTGACTTGGCAGGGTTACTGTGTTGGTGTACAACCACTCCCGGTAACCTGGGTTACTACCACCATTACAGGTGCTGTTGAACCCCGGACAACCAGTACCTACTTCCAGACCATTTGGTGCAGGAGCCTTGCTCAGTATTACAGTTCCCGAGAATGTATTACACTGATCCCGGTAACATACACTAACAGTCGAAGGTTCTGTGATACCTGAACAGTCTCTGAATAGTCTATAATTGATTCTGTAGGTCGAGCCTGTAATCCACTCGTAGGTAATTTCAGCGCCTGCCATGTGAGAAGCGCTGGCCTCCATGGGGAGCAACGAGATTGAGAGCATCCCTAAAACCACCAATGCGTAGAGTCTTTTAACCATTATTTTGCTTATTTAAAACAGCTTGGTAACAAATATAATTATTGCAGCCTAGAATACAACTCCTGAAACTGTATTGTTGGCAAAAAAATCTTTCTTCAGAGAGCATAGACATGACAGAATGTGTCACAGTTGGGTAACCTGCCAGCTTTTTTTAACAATTTCGGCTAATTCGCTCATATTCAAAGAATTCATGCAGCGAAAGTGACCCTTGGGGCATTTGTGGTAGCCCAGCTTACTGCAGGGATGGCAGTATAATTCCTTATTTTCCATGATAAAGGATTGAGGAGCAGGGCGGGAATGTACATTGTTGTTTCCATAATATGGAAACATGCCCATTTCTGGAGCCGTATTACCCCATAAAGAAATGATGGGTTTTTGAAAAGCTGAAGCAATGTGCATCAGTCCGGTATCGTTGGATACGATTATTTTCGAATACTTCACCAGGAGTGCCGACTCATGGAGGTTGAACTTACCACAGGCGTTATAGATCTTGACCGGGTCGGAGGTGGCGATGCTGCGGCCTTCATCGCGGTCTTCGGGACCGCCGAGGAGAATGACGGGGAAAGGGATTTCGGCAATAAACTTCTGCCACTGTTCCACGGGGAGCTTCTTAGTGTTATAGGAGCCCCCGATGACACAGCCTATGTAGCCTGCCCAGTGGCTCATGGGGATGTCTTTGTTGGTCACCTCTACCCCATCGGGAATGAAATGGTCCAGGCCCTTGCCGTCATTTTTGACGCCAAGGGGTTCGACCGTCTTGAGGTAGCGGCTGACAATGCTCTCGTCGGGCATTAGGTTGAGCTTGAGGTTGACGAACAGCCATTTTTTAGCGTTGAGCTTGTCGAAGGAATAGCTCTGGGTGTTGAGCGCCCGCTTAACCTTCAGGGTGCGGAGGTTTTTGTGGAGGTCGATGATGACGTCAAAATGTTCGGCGCGCAGAGAATCGATTATGGCGTCGAGGTTGTTATCGAGGAAGTGAGATTTGTCGATGTAGGGATTGGCTTCGATGAGGGGTTTGAAGACGGATTTGGTAAGGTAGTGGACCTCTGTTTCGGGCTTTTGGGTTTTGAGGCAGCGGACCACGGGGGTGGTGAGGACAATGTCGCCGATGGAAGAAAACCTGATGATAAGCACCTTCATGGCGGCAAGATAAAGAGAATGTTTAGTTGTTCATTCGTGGAGGTGTTGTTTCCGTTTTTTGTTGAGTTGTTGATTTGGGTAGGTGTTTAGTTGTTTTTTTGTGTTTGCGTGTTTTTGTTGAGTTGTTGATTTGTGTAGTTGTTTAGTTGTTTTTGGGTTTGCTTGTTTTTGTAGATTACCAACGGGAGTGAATGTTGCGAGGGATTTAGTTACACAGAGATCCACAGAGGCCTTGGCTTCTTAGGGTTGGACTCAGGAGTGGGACACGGAGGCTTTGCGCGAGTATGAATCTGATTGGGAGAAATCAGAATATCGAAATTCGAAACAGCAGAGAACGTTTAGTTGTTGTTTTGTGTTTTTGTTTTTTTGTTTAGGACCGGCGCAAGTGGGTTTTGTGATGGCTTAGTTATACATAGGTTTTCTTCTACTTTTTTGCTTGCCCAAAAAAGTAGCAAAAAAGGGCAGCCGCCATCAAAGACGCCGTGATGGCGGCGGTCTTACTATTTGCCTGTATTGCTACTGTGCTGCCAGGCAGAGGAATGCTATTTTCCCATGCGTGTACTACCCTCGCGAGACAGAAGGTGCGCGAGAGACAGGATGCTCATCAGAGTATCGAAATCCAAAACAGCAGAGAACGTTTAGCTGTTGATTTGGGTATTATACATAGGTTTTCTTCTACTTTTTTGCTTGCTCATTCCCGGATGGTCGGAAGTACCAAAAAAAGGCAGCGCTGCATTCAGGATTGGCGGGGGAGTATCTGAATGGCATGCAGGTTGCGGCGGATGCCGGAGTATTTGGAGCGCTTGAGGGGGGAGTTTTTGAAAATTTTGCGGAAGGCTTCTTCTGAGAGCTCCTCCCACTGGGAAAGGGTAAGATTGAGCACCTCGGGGAGTGGCTGGAAATGGGGCTCGGAGTGGGGTTTAGAGAAGCGGTTCCAGGGGCAGACCTCCTGGCAGACGTCGCAGCCAAACATCCAGTTGTCGAGCTGGCCTTCCAAGCCTGAGGGTGTTAGTGCATCCTTTAGTTCGATAGTCAGGTAGGAGATGCAGCGGCTGCCGTCGACCTCGGCAGGAGACACGATGGCCTGGGTAGGACAGGCATCCATGCAGCGGGTGCAGGTACCACAGTGGTCGGTCTTGAAAGGAGGATCGGCAGGGAGGTCGAGATCGGTGATGAGGGTGGCAATGAAGAAATAGGAGCCCGACTGGCGGGTGATGAGATTTCCGCTTTTGCCTACCCAGCCGAGGCCACTGCGGACGGCCCAGCTGCGTTCGAGGACGGGGGCGCTGTCGACAAAGCCCCGACCATTGACATCGCCAATTTTTTCGCGGATGAAGGCGAGGAGGAGGTTGAGTTTTTCGCGGATCACATAGTGATAGTCGGTGCCCCAGGCGTAGCGAGCGATACGTGGGGCTTCAGGCTGTTGCTCTTCGGCAGGGAAATAGTTCAGCAGCAGGGTGATGACAGACTTTGCTCCGGGGACCAGCAAAGTAGGATCTACGCGGAGGTCGAAGTGGTTTTCCATGTATTGCATGCTGCCGTGGTGGCCTTTTTGAAGCCAGTCTTCGAGCTTGCGGGCATCGTCGTCGAGGCGTTCGGCCCGGGCAAAGCCGCAGGACATGAAGCCGAGGCGTTCAGCTTCCTGCCGGATGAGCATGCTATGTGTGTCGGGTGTCAGCGCGGGTTGGATTTAGAAATTCTGGTGATGGGTGATGGTTACACCGCGAATTTCCGAAAGTCTTTGCAGATAAGAGGCTGCGTGGTGCCGCGGGATGCCGGCTTTAACATTACAGAAAAGCTGAAGATCCTGTTTATAGATAGTGGCTTCGGACTGTTTGAGGAGGTAAAGCACCTCGCTCATGGAGGGGTAGTCGAAGGAGATGGAGACCAGATCCTCGATCCATTTTTCTATGATGGTGGCTTTTTGCAGGGCTTCCTGGCTGGCGGTTTTGTAGGCATTGATGAGACCAGGAACGCCGAGGAGGGTGCCACCGAAATAGCGGACCACCACAACGAGTACGTTGGTGAGGCCTGCGCTGTCTATCTGTCCGAGGATGGGACGACCGGCACTGCCTGAGGGTTCACCATCATCATTTGCGCGGAACTGAGTGCCGTCGGTGCCCAGGCGCCAGGCATAGCAATGATGTACAGCTTTAGGGTGCTCTTTTTTGAGCGCTGAGAGTTTTTCCTTGATTTCTTCGGGAGTGTTTACGGGGTAGGCGAAGCCGAAGAACTTGCTGCCTCGGTCCCGGAAATCGGAAGTAGGTGAATCGGCAATGGTTTTATATTGTTGTAGCTCCATAAAGATCGGACAAGGCGATGAGCAGGATTGCGAGCAGCGAAAGTACGATACCTAATAAACGTGTGGGTCCTGATTTTTCGCCGAAGAACCAGATGGCGACGAGGGAGGACAGCAGGACAATGCCGATGTTGTTGACCGGGATGGCTGCGGAGCTCTGGAGAAAATCGCTGTGGAGCAGGCGGATGAGGCAATAGATGGAAAAGAAATTCGGGACACCCAGGAGCATCCCTGCGAGGATGTTCTTTGGGTCGAACCTGCGCTTGCCGGTGAGGAACATGATAAGCAGGAACAATGAGCCAAGCAAGGCGGCTGTAGCAAAAGTGTGGATAGTATAGATGGCATGGTTGGCTGCATCCTGGAGGAAATGCTCTTCCACGTACTTGACCAATGTATCAAGCAGTCCGCTGCCAACAAAAAGGAGGAGCGGGAGCCAGAAAGAGCGAACTTCTACATCTTCCTTCTTCCGGCGGGTGGCGAAGTAAACGGCGGGGAGAGCAAGCGTTACGCCAGCGATTTCGCCGATGCCCAGCTCTTCATCGTAAAGGAAATAGGAGAAGACAACTGGTATGACCAGGGAAAGCTTGTTGGCAATGGTGGTGGTGGTCATGCCTTCCACCTTGGTACAATAGGCAATGAGATTGAACAGGCCGATGAAGCAAAATCCGAGGAGAGCCGCCCAGGGCAGCCAGGGCTGATGGAGGCTTTCGGCACCAATGGGGAAGTAGCCTATGAACAGGCTGCCCGTGATGACACAGACAATATAGTTGAAGACAATGGCCTGCAGGCCATCGACGTCGTAGCGCGGAAATAGCTTGAAGAGCATGAAGAGCACTACATTGAGTACAATGGTAGCCAGTAGAAAAAACATCGACCCGGGTTTTTACAAATCCATCCCCGCAATGTATGGGAAGGGATTCTGAGCAGATGTATAAAAGTTGAGCCTATCGCTGCCGAGTTGGGATTTGAAGGCAGGCTGTGCGTCCTTGAGCAATGGTGCGGGGAGACCTTCGCGGAGGGTCGCTTCGGCTTGAAAGATGCGTGCTTCGTCCCAGAGCTGCTGGTCGATGAAAGACTGCAACAGTTGGGCGCCACCTTCGACAACAAGTGAGAGCTTTGCAGCCTGGGGGAG
>JAFAAT010000245.1 GCA_023426425.1 Bacteroidota bacterium
TCTTTCCGCGCCTGGCGCGGCTTTCAATGGCGTTATGTAATGGTTGTAATGCCAAAAGGCCTTTTCACCACCGTATCTTTGCAGTAGCAATTGCTCAGAAAGATATCAGGAACCGTTTGGAATCAGTAGAGGACTTTGAACAGGAAATGGAAGGACCATCTTCAGTAAGGTAGGGACTGTCGATGGTGTGGAAGGGAGAAAACAACAAAAAAGCCACGAAACTTTCGTGGCTCAAATTATCTTCAATGAAGTTGTTTAGGCGATTTTCTCCACCTGCATGTAGTTCAGTTCTACCGGAGTTGCGCGGCCGAAGATCTTTACTACCACTTTCAGCTTTTTCTTTTCCTCGTTCACTTCTTCAATAGTACCGTTGAAGTCATTGAATGGTCCGTCAATGATCTTAACGGTCTCACCAATGATGTAGGGCTCAGCATATCCGATTCCTTGCTCAGAAACCTCATCCATTTTACCGAACATCTTGTTGACCTCTGATTTGCGCAGCGCAGTAGGATTATCCTTTCCGAGGAAGTGGATAACACCAGTGATGTTCTTTATGGTCTGGATCATGTCATCGGTAAGCTTGCCGTCGGCTGCTTCGAGCATCAGGTAACCCGGGAAGAGGATCTTTTCACGGAGGACTTTTTTGCCTCCCTGGACCTTAAACACTTTTTCAACAGGGCAAAGCACCTGCATGATGGAGTTGGTCCAGCCGCTGATCTTGACTTCCTTGTCGAGGTACTCCTTTACCTTCTTTTCCTTACCACTAACTACGCGGAGTACGTACCATTTTGTTTCCTGATTTGTTGCAGCTTCACTCATCGTTGTCATACCTAATTACCCAGGACGTTGTAAATAAAAGTCAGGACGTTTTCCGAGAGGAAGTCCATCCCGAAAATCAGCATTGTGATGATGATCAGAGACACCAGTACAATTACGGTAGTTTGCTGCAGTTCGTCCCATGAAGGCCAGCTTACTTTATGAATCAGTTCATCATAAGCTTCCTGTATGTATGTGCCTACTTTTGCCATAATAAAGAGGGTAATGAGATTGCGCTCATACCCGGAGTTTTTAGAGTTTAATAAAGTTACTGATCAAATCTATTGATTCTAAGGGAACTATCCCAAAAATCAGTCACTTTGTTTTGCACGGGCACGCGGATTCGAACCACGATCAAAGGTTTTGGAGACCTCTATTCTACCGTTGAACTATGCCCGTAAATACAGTGAAGCGAACAGGCGCTGAAGCTTGTGACACTTTTCACCGTTAAAACTAAAAAGCCAAAAGATAAACTTTTGACCTTTAGTGGATGGCAAAAGTAAGAAGTTTTCTCTGATTGCCAAATTCTCGGTGGCTGCCGGAGAAAATTTATTGAGGCTCCTTAATCAAGGTCTGAAGTTTTCACCTGTCCAAAACCGGCAAGGGCGGCACCGGCTGTGGTAATGTCAGTTCCTGAAGGGGTTTGAAACACTTCAAGATCAAAGAAAGGTGCCGCAGAGAGCAGGTGGTCGAAGATATTTGCATGTATAGGTTCGTACTCGAGCCATCTTACAGTATTGTTAAAACAATAAATTTCCAGGGGCAGGCCATGGTCGGTGGGAGCCAGGTGGCGCACCATCAGGGTCATGTTCTGGTTGATGCCCTTGTGGTTCTGGAGATAAGCTTCTGCATAGCGTCTGAATACCCCGATATTGGTCATTCTGCGGCCATTTATCAAAGCTGCGGTATTGACATTATGCATCCTGTTGTACTCTTCTATTTCCAGTTGCCGCTCCACGATATAGTCACGAATCAGGTCAAACTGTTTGAAGCGCTCTCTCATAACTGGGTCGACAAATTTAATCGAGCGAAGATTAATATAAAGTGCTCGCTTGATCCTGCGGCCCCCACTGAGCTGCATACCGCGCCAGTTTTTAAAGCTCTCGGAGATAAAGTAGTGGGTAGGGATAGTTGTAATGGTCTTATCCCAGTTACTAACCTTGACGGTGTTCAGATTGATGGCCAGTACATCTCCGTCGGCATTGTACTTGGGCATTTCTATCCAGTCGCCAACCCTGACCATGTCGTTGGCAGAAATTTGCACACTGGCTACCAGACCCAGGATGGTGTCCCGGAATATCAATAGCAGAATGGCTGTCATGGCACCGAAGGCACTGAGAAAGTAGATGGGCGAGCGGGCCATGAGAATAGAAAGGACCAGGATGCCTGTCGCAATGTAGATGATGATTCTGGCAAGCTGAAAATAGCTGGCCAGGGGTTTGTCTTTGAAGGCTTCGATACCGGAGAGAAAGCTTTCCATACCCCTGAGGAAGGAGATCAGGACCTTAACCAGGACAAGGATCAGGTAGACGTTGAGCAGTCTGTGGAGCAGGGGCAGCCATTCGGGGTAATGGGCAAATACAATGTCCACAGTAGCCATGAAGACAAGAACCGGAACCAGGTGGGCAATATTCCTGAATACCCGATGCTCGACCAATACATCGTCCCATTTGCTGCTTGTTCTGAGGAAAAAGTTGTGCAGCAGGCGTACAATCAGGTTTCTGGCAATGTAGAAGAGGATGGCGGAGAAAATTATAACCGCCAGCAACAGAAGTGCGGTCTTGAGTGGCACTAACCAATCGAGGCCTACCCCCGCTTTGATTAGTGTGTCATCGAGCCAACGTTGAATACTTTCTGCTAATAGTCCGGTGCTTTTATACATAGGCCAATCTTCGAGGCGCAAAGATAGGACAACTGGCCCGGAGGGGTATTGATTGCCATGGTATTGCGAAAATGTCAGCCTTTACTGTAGTTTATTTACCAGCCAAAACCTCCAGTAACTGGTTGACTTCTGCTTCGGTATTGTGATAGTGGAAACTGATGCGAATGTATCCGTTGCGACGAATGGCAACGAAGCCACGGTCCGTAAGGTGTTGATGCAGATCGCCAGTAGGG
>JAFAAT010000282.1 GCA_023426425.1 Bacteroidota bacterium
GAGTAATGGTATGCGCCCCGACTCCAGCTTTGATATCTCTCCAAGATCAGCGACAAGCCTTACCAGCCGGTCCACTCCTTTCGAGGCATTGTTCAGAAATTTGCTGCGCACCTCAGGATCTTCCATCCCCCCTGCCAGCAAGGTCTCAATATACCCCTGCACGGTAAAAATCGGCGTTCTTAGTTCATGTGCAAGATTCATCAGGAACTCTTTCCTGAATTGTTCGTTAGCCTTAAGCAGCTCTATCTCTTCTCTTTTTTGCGTTGCCCATTTCAATACGTCCTTACTCACTTCATCCAAAGACTTCTGAGGCAGTATGTCGCTATAAAAAAACTCCTCTTTTTTGCTTGCCTTAGTCTGGTAGATGAACTTGTAGATCAGCTTGATCTTGCGGTAAATAAAACGCTGAAGCGTATAGTAATAGAGGTAGTAGATTACCGGAAATGTGAGCGAAAATACAATTAGTGGAATATACCATTCTGGTTGCAGTGCCAGGCTGAGTAACGCATTGACTGTAGCAATGAGCAGCGCGGTGATAAGGGACAGGTTCCTGGGAGTCAGGTTCTTCGTATCCAGAATAGACATGTACTAATCTACTCCATTTCAAACTTATAACCTACGCCTTTCACAGTGGTAATAACATCGATACCAAGCTTCTGCCTGATCTTCCGTATATGCACGTCTATGGTGCGATCGCCCACTATCACTTCTGTACCCCACACGCGCTGTAGTATCTCGTTGCGCAGGAATACACGGCCAGGCCTTGAGGCAAGTAGCAGCAATAGCTCAAATTCTTTTTTGGCCAGGATGATCTCCTGTCCTTTGTAGTCAACAGTAAATTTTGACTTGTTGATTTCCAGGTCTCCGAACTGAAGCTTTTGTTCCTGCTCGTGATCCTTTCTCACTCTTCGCAGGGCTGTGCTGATGCGCGTCGCAAGGAGGTCGGGCTTGATGGGTTTGGAGATATAGTCGTCTGCACCTACTTCCAGTCCTTCTATTTCACTCTTCTCGTCATTGAGTGCGGTGAGAAATATAATAGCTGTTTGTCCAAACTCCGGAAGCTGTCTGAGTTCCCTTACTGCCTGGATGCCGTTCTTGTTGGGCATCATTACATCAATAAGGATAAGGTCTGGCTGAAACTCTTTTGCTTTTCTGATGGCCTGAAGTCCATCCTGTGCTGTGGATATGAGATATCCTTTACTCTTCAGGCTATAGCTAATAAATTCAACTATATCCGGCTCGTCGTCTACAATCAATATCTTCCCTGGTAACGCTTCCATAATACTAGCACAATATTAGTCAGCGCAGTGCCAAGTAAAAAGAAATTTGGATTATCTTATTGTTAACTCGCCGGAAGCTAATCACTGGAAAGACTGGCAAGGCTACCTTAGATTGATGCTGCCGCTGCCTATCTTATATCCTTCATTATACAGCTCTATGGTGTAGGTGCCACGGGCATAATCACTATCCTGGTTCCAGTCTGCAACTATATTTTTCACGGGCTGTCCCTGTTTCAGGTTCACCTGCTTATGAATGGTGTAGTTCAGAGTCTGACCATCGTGAGTGGTAGTAACACCGGAGCCATAGGCTGCATTGCTGAGGAGCTGACCATTAGGGCCCAGGATACGTAGATAGATATCCTTAAGTCCGTCATCTGTAATGCGGTTCTCGTCTATGTCAAACGTAATCCGGAAAATGTCCACATTCTTCGCTTTTTCAGTTGTCTTTTCCTTACGGCCGCTTCTGCGAAGGTCAATAGGTTCCATCCGGATGTTCGAGGCATGAAGTACCGCTCCGAGCCTTACTTTCTGAGCCAGGGCAATATTAGTGGTCACTGCAGAATCTCTTTCTTCCTGCAACACTTCTGCATACGATTCAAGTCGCGTGTTTTCACCTTCCAGTTCGGCAATACGCTCCTGGTAGCCCTTGATGCGGCTGTTCATTTCCGCAATCAGTGTCCTGGCGCGGGCATAGTCAGCGGCGGTTGAACGGCTGTTGTTGAGGATACTGTGAATCTGGCTTCTAAGACGTGCTATCTCACTGTCGCGGCTATTGACCATACTATCCAGCTGGGTATTCTTGCTCACCAGCAGATCCAGTCTTGCCAATGCCGCATCGTATTCTTCAGTCACCTCATCACGCTCTACACTTATCGTATCCATTTGAGAATAGGCAAGGTCGCGCTCTTCGCTAACTTTATTCTTGCTCAGGAACAGGTAAATATTCAAGGCAAGCAACACACCGATGATGGAAATAAAGATGATAGTCCGGTTCCTGTTGGAGGGTTGATTGCTACTAGTTTGCTCCGTAATTTGCTGATCCTTTTGAAACTCCTGGCTCATACAATAATTTTCTGTCTGTAAATTTAGATTTTCGCACTCAAAGTGGAGCAGGTAAAAAATATCCTTTTTATAGATATCGAGACGGTACCCGCTGTTGTCTCTTTCGATGGGTTAAGCGAAAATATGCAGCATCACTGGGAAAGAAAAGCAAAAATTTTCAAACTGTCCGAAGGAGAAAACCCTGATCCGGCAGTCCTATTCAGTGAACGCGCAGGTATTTTTTCTGAATTTGGGAAGGTAATTTGTATTGGAATCGGCTGTTTGGTGCAGCGGGATGGCGAATGGAAACTCCTGTTAAAAGCACTTACATCCCACGACGAGAAAGTTTTGTTAAACCAGTTTTGTGAAGCAATTCACCGCTTTCTTGAGCGGTTTCCTGATCTGAGGTTCTGCGGACATAACATCCGCGAATTTGATATCCCCTTCCTTTGCCGCCGGATGGTGATCAACGGAATGCAGCTCCCCGAATGTATGCAGTTGCATGGCAAGAAGCCCTGGGAGATCAATCACCTCGATACATTGGAGCTATGGCGTTTTGGTGATTATAAGAACTTCACCTCGTTATCCCTGCTTGCTGAAGTGCTCGGAATACCTTCACCCAAAGACGACATGGACGGAAGTATGGTCGGCAAGGTGTATTGGGAAGACGGTGATCTCGACCGGATTTCCAGGTACTGCCTGCAGGATGTGCATACCACGGCAAAAGTATTTCTCAGGTTGCGTGGTATTCAGGATATTGCACCCGAGGTTCAGTATGTTACCGACCAGTGAGCAGGATAAAGAACAGATATGACTAAAGACTACAACAATTTACTACAGTCACTCAGAAATAAACAATACGCACCTTTCTATCTGGTTGATGGGGAGGAAGCTTTTTACATAGACAGGATTACAAAGCAGTTTGAAGAGGAAATTTTGCAGCCTGCAGAGCGGGATTTCAATCTGATCACCCTCTACGGCAAAGATGTAGAGTGGGCCGATGTGGTCAATGCCTGCAGAAGGTTTCCCATGTTTGCTGAAAGGCAGGTGGTTATATTGAAGGACGCGGCGCAGATGCGCACGCTCAACGAACTGGTGAGCTACCTGGAACATCCGGCTCCAACCACAGTGTTTCTGATTGAGCACCGGTTTAAGAAAGCGGACGGCCGTAGTAAGCTGGTTAAACTAGCGAAAGATAACAAGGCATATTTCAGTTTCGAGAAAATTAAGGACGACCAGATACCCGCATGGATCCAGAACTTCGGAGTTGAAATCGGATTTCATGTAGGGGAGCGTGAATCGCAGATACTGGCAACATATCTCGGCAACGATCTTCAGAAGATTGTTAATGAAATTGAGAAGATCAGGATCAATGTGCCGGAAGAGAAGGCGCTCACGGCTGACCTGATTCAGAAATACATTGGCATCAGTCGCGAGTATAATGTATTCGAGTTTCCGGTGGCATTTACCAATGGACAGAAAGATAAATTGTACCGGATGCTGGCCTATTTTGTAGCCAATCCTAAAGTTGCCCAAATGCCCCTCGTTATAGGCACTTTTTACAGTCATTTCAATACTGTTTACCAGGTGCACGCCATGCGTGGGAAATCGGAAAAGGATATCTCCTCTGCCCTCAGGCTATTCGGCGAACGCCAAAGGGAGGTAATGACTGCGGCCCGAAACCTGCCACCTCACAAGATCGACAGCTGTCTGCTCCTGCTCAGCGACTATAGCGCGAAATCCGTCGGGATTGGGGCAAACCTTGGCCATGCAGAGTTGTTAAAGGAAATGATCGGGAAGCTGGAGGTGGTGTTTGGGGCGTAGGTAGAGGTTTGGTCACCAGCACTACTTTATTCTCCATTTACTGATGGATTTTCTTGCTTTCTCTACTTCACTCAGTTGTTTCCTTGAGAAAGTGGGTGCATTTAATAGGAAACTTTCCATGTCGGATTGGCTTACTTCCGACGACTTTTTCTTTTCGACTTCATTCTTCAGTTTAGTCCATTGAGAAACAGAAAGCTGCCTGGCCAGTCTCACCAATTCTTCGAAACCTATTTCTACCTGTAACCTCATAGCGCAAATTTTATGAAATCTTTCTTTTGACCGCAGGGAGCAGCCCCTCTGCACCATTTCATCCGCCCAAAACCTTACTCGCCTCCTCCCGGTCCCGTCCCAGTTGCTGCTTCAATGCCTCCAGCGACGAAAACTTCAACTCATCCCTCAGGCGGGCTACGAATACCAGCTCAAGCACCTCCCCATACAAATCTTCATTGAAATCCAACAAATGGGCTTCTATAGTTAAAGTCCGCTCCTCCGTCACCGTAGGCCTGTAGCCAATGTTGAGCATTGCAGCATGTGAAGCACCTTTCCAGTTCACCCAGACTGCATAAACACCCACTCCCGGAATAATCTGGTCTCCATCACATGGTTGAATGTTTGCTGTAGGGTAGCCAATAGTACGGCCAAGCTTAGCGCCTTCCACCACCTTACCTCTCAAAGAATAGGGCCTGCCCATCATCGACGAGGCTTCCTCCACCTGTCCAGACTGCAGCGCCTTGCGGATCTTCGTAGAGCTTACCGCTGCTTCTTCGATGAGCTGCGCCGGTATCTCCACCACCGTGAACTTATACTCCGACTCGAGCTGTTTCAACAGCCCGATATTACCCGTGCGGTCATGACCGAAATGGTGATCATAGCCGATGATAATGCAACTGGGATGAAACAGCTTTACCAGGAATTGGTCTATATATTCCCTCGCGCTCAGGTTTGCAAACTCTCTTGTAAATGGCGCCACCACCACATGGTCGATGCCGGTTTGCTTCAGCAGCCCAAGTTTTTCTTCCAGCGGTGTGATCAGCTTGAGCGCCTGCTCAGGGTGCAACAGCTTTCGGGGGTGGGGCTCGAAGGTGATGACGATGCTTTCCCCGTTTAAATCTCTTGCAGCACGAACAACTTCCTCCAGTATCATCATATGCCCCTGGTGCACACCATCAAAAGTGCCGATGGTGATGACGGCATTCCGGAAAGAAGGTAGTTGATCTGTAGTGTGAAATACTGCCATTAACAGCCTCTCAGGATTTCATAAAAGCGATAGACATCTTCATAGGTATTGTACAAAGGCACTGGCGCAACCCTTATCACGTTAGGTTCTCTCCAATCAGCGACAACACCTTGCTCCGTTAGCTTGTCAAATACTTCTCTGCCCCTTTCATGAAACAGCAGAGACAGTTGACAGCCTCTGCGTGACTTGTCCTTTGGAGTGATGATATCAAAAGGAAGATGGGTCACCTGCTCCAGCAGATACTCCATGTACGCAGTCAGTTTCTCACTCTTGTCACGCAGATTCTTCATGCCTGCTTTATCGAACAGGTCAAGTGAGGCATTGTGTGCCACCATATTAAAGACAGGCGCATTGCTCATCTGCCAGCTTTCAGCTGTGTTTTTGGGTATGAAACCCTTCTCCATTTTGAAGCGGGTCTTCTCATCATTACCCCACCAGCCTGCAAGCCTTGGTGTCTTTGGGTTGCGTGCATGATGTTCATGTATATAGGCACCACCTACACCTCCGGGGCCAGAGTTCAGATATTTATACGAACACCAGCAGGCGAAGTCCACGTTCCACGCATGAAGCTGCAGTGGCACATTTCCCACGGCATGCGCCAGATCAAAACCCGCATAGGCACCCACCCGATGGGCAGCGTCGGTAATCTTCTTAAGGTCGAAGTATTGCCCGGTATAATAGTTAACCCCGCCAATCATCACCAATGCTAGGGCACCGTCTGTTTCACTTATCGCCTGCAGGATATCATCTTCTTCAATCAGGTAAGAACCTTCTTTGGGTGCTACTTCAATTATAGCGTCAGCAGGATCATATCCATGCATGCGCACCTGGCTCTCCACAGCGTATTGGTCTGAAGGGAATGCTCCGGCTTCCATCAGGATCTTGTAGCGTTTTTCTGTAGGCCTGTAAAATGAAAGCATCAGCAGGTGCAGGTTTACCGTAAGCGTATTCATCGCTACCACCTCATGTCTCTCAGCGCCTACAATCTTCGCCAGCCTTTCTGTAAACAGCTCATGATAGGAAAACCAGGGATTCCTGGCCCGGAAGTGGCCTTCTACGCCATGCTTCGCCCAGTCGTCGAGCTCCATACTCATGAGGTAGTTCACACTCTTTGGCTGCAGTCCAAGTGAATTGCCGCAGAAATAGTACACGTTCCTGTCTTCGTGCTTGGGAAACAGAAAACGCTCCCTGAACGGGTACACAATATCCAATTGATCTAATTCCTGTGCATATTCCAGACTTGCTTCAAACTGTGCTGACATTCCTATGATTTGCGCACAAAAATAAGGGTCTATGTTAAAGTTTCTAAAAACAAATGAGTTAAAGCATTTTGGCATAGTTTTCCATCTACAGGTATTGGCGAATGAGACTTGAGATGAAAAGGATTTATACATTATTGACAGGATTTATGCTCTGCTTTGGATTAGCAGCAAAAGGACAGGATGGAGCTACAGGTATCGGGCTCAGGGTTTCTCCCGACGGAGCCGGCGTTGTAGGAAAACATTTTCTGAACAATAACCTCGCATTTGAAACGCAGTTCAACATTGGAGGGCTGCTAAGTGGCAATGAAGGCAAAAGCCTGAGCTTTGTAGGACTGGCAGTCTATCACATCCCGCTTCCCGACCCCTCGTGGAAAGTTTATTTCGGCGGCGGTGGTCACGTGGGGAGCTGGGATCATGCCCGTGCAGTGGTGGATGAAGGCGATGGAATGAGCACTGGTCGGGAAATGATCCTCGGAATTGATGGTATTGGTGGGGTAGAGTACAGGCTGAAAACTGCGCCTGTTAGTTTGAGTGCAGATTTTAAGCCTGCCATCAACTTCCTTTCGGAGGTTGACATCTTCCCTCATAATTTGTTTGGCGTGAGTGTAAAGTATTACCTCGGCCAATAAAGAATGTAGGCCCCTGGGTCTACCTATATAGAAGTTAAAAACCAGGAAGCCGGTGTCTACCGGCTTTTCGCTTGTGCGGTCTCGAGCAAGATGGTGTGCAGTTGAAGCACCTGGGGGATCACTGGAGCAATATCATCGTTGGTGATTACATAGTCGCAAAGCAGCATTTTCTCTTCATCCTTCATCTGCTGGGCCATGCGTGCTGTAATCTTTTCCTGGCTCACCTGGTCCCTCCCCATGGCCCTGAAGATGCGGAGCTTTTCAGGTGCTGATACCCCAATCATCACATCCATCTCCTTCGCGCTGCCGGACTCAAAAAATATAGCCGCCTCTTTGATTGCATAGGGCGACTTCTGCTCCTCCATCCATTTGCTGCTATAGGCAATGGTGGCAGGATGCACTACTTCATTTAGTTGCTGAAGCTTATGGGGATGGCTGAAGGCTATGGCTGCCATCTTCTCGCGGTTGAGCTTTCCATCCTCAGTATAGACCTCATCTCCAAACAACTCTCTGATTGTGCCACTCATCTGTGGGTCATTTTCCATCAGGTAGCGGGCCGCAAGGTCGCTATAAAATACAGGTATGCCAAGTGTTTGGAACACCTGGCATACTGTGGTTTTACCCGAGCCAATACCTCCTGTGATACCGACTTTGAGCATAGGATTATTTTGCAGCAGCTACTGCTGGAGTCTCCGTGCGCTTGCGGTAAGCATTGGTCAGCTCCATAGACACAGCACTGCGCTCGATGATCATAAAGTTGCCGCGGCTGACTTCGATCTGCAGAGTACCGTCTTCCATAGCACGGTTGATCACCGCATGGATGCCTGCTGAGGTTACTATCTTTTCACCCGGGTTCAGGTTTTCAGAGAATTTCTTTTGTTCTTTAGCACGTTTAGCCTGCGGACGGATCATGAAGAAATACATCACGGCGATCATTCCCACCATGAATAACAGGGAGAACATTGGATTGCCACCGGCAGCTTGCAAAAGCACTGAATGAATGTTTACGAACATTGTTTGTTTGTTTATTGATGATAATTATTTTTTCTCTTTTACCTCCCCGCGCAGTGTGAGCATGGCATATCCCCTGGCAGTATTGGTGGTGAGTGTTACAGTCTTTTCCTGGTGACCAGGCTTGCCTGCAGAGTTAAACTGCGCCTTGATAATGCCGGTTTTTCCGGGCATTACAGGCTCCTTGGGATAATCAGCTACCGTACAGCCACAGGCCGCAGAGGCATTGCTGACGATCAGGGGATTCTGACCGTTGTTGGTGAACTCAAAATCATGAGTGATGACTTCACCATCTCTGATAGTGCCGAAATTATACACCGTGTCTTTAAAGTCCATGGTTGGCAATGCTGCTAACGCCGCCGTGTCTGTGCCTGTAGCAGATCTTGGGTTGTTGACAATGGAGGTCGACAGAAGGTCCGGATTGGTTGTTTCTTCTGCTTTTTCTTCGTTGTTGCATGCTGTGGTCAACAGCGCGAGCGATAAGAAGCAAATGATCATTCTGTTCATAACGAGCAAAATTATGGTTTACGAGCACGATCCTGTTTGTGGATCTTGTTTTCTTTTTCGAGGTCTTTAAGAATATTGTCCAGTACACCATTCAGAAACTGGCCGCTCTGCGGTGTGCTGTATTGCTTGGCGACTTCAATATACTCATTGATGGTCACCTTTGTCGGAATGGTAGGAAAGTAAAGCAGTTCGCATACGCCCATGCGCAGCAGCAGAAGGTCTATCAATGCCACACGCTCAGCATCCCAGTTGATCAGCTTGGGCTGCACCAGTTCCATGCAATAGTCTTTTTTCTCCATGGAAGTGTGTAGCAGGGAGTGAGCATATTCTTTCTTCTCCGCGGTGATGAGGTTCAGGAAGTTGACTTTGGTGTTGTGCTTGAAGAAGTTTTCCATCAGCATCAGGGTCATTTCCCTGTCATCTTCCCAACCCGGCAGCTCTTCTGAAAAATATTCCATGATCCCCTGGTTTGTTAATATCTGCTGCTCCCAGAGGTATTTGATGATGGCTTTTTCCGATTTTGGCTTGCGCTCATTGGCCTCTGTATAGGCGATGTACTCGTCTGATTTCTGTAGTTGCTGGTAGATCTTTCGCACCCATTCCTGGTCCACATACTGTTCCAGTTTGCTCTCCTTGATTCTTTCTGCGAAGGTCTCATTGGAGAGGATGTCCCACACGAATTCATTCCCGGCTATTTTGGTGCTGACGCTGAGGTCTTCTTTTGTGGGTAGGTATTTGGAGGCACGTTGATGGGCATCTGTTTCGGCATACTGCGCTACCCTGACGGTGTAGAGGATGGAAACGACAAAGAGGTCTAAAGAGCGGGTGATTTTATCATTGAGAATGCTTGATCCAATCTTCTTGTCTACTTCCTGCTCTCCGGGCTCCATGGTTTCAAGCGTGTACAACGTTTGCATCACCTTCACCCGGATATTTCTGCGACTGATCATAAATTGTGTAAAGAACCGTTTTTAACGGCGGCAAAGGTATGGCATTTTGACCGAACTGAGGGTGCCCGCAACCCCACTGTTGCAACCGGAATCACAATAGTTTGTGAATAGATTATTTCAGCATCTCCGGCTGCGAAGGCTTGGGTATTACCAGCGATTTGCTGATGTTGGGTAAAGTCTGTCGTACGGTGGCGTTGTCGCGTTCACCTGCATCTACAAAATACCAGCGGTTGCCATTATCCGGGGAAATAGCAATGATGGTGCTTTTGGCTAGTATCCTTCCCTGCTGGAGCTTCAGCACCATTTTCTGGGTGATGGTGGTCTGCAGCTCTTTCCCTTCCTTAATAGGAGTGGCCGGGGGATCGTAAGAGATGGACTCGAGCAGAATGCCACCATCCTGCATACCCTTCATCTGCTGGGCAATGCTGGTAGCCATCTTTTGTTTACCGCCCATCTGTTCCAATACCTTTGGATAGGTAAACTCTACAAATCCAAGATAGTCCTGCGCCAAAAGGGCAGCACCCATCTGTTCTGCCTGTTTTTTGATGTTGTTATTTTGGGCAAAGGCAGGCTGGAGCGAACTAAGCAGCAGGACGACAAGAAGGGCAAGTCTGGACATACCTTCAAAGTTAAGGAAATTGCGAGTTTCAGTATGGGTAGTCAGGGTGCCGGGGTTCAAATTTTGGCATTTCTGAAATTTCTGAAAATCCATTCTCGGAGTTTTCACGCCTTCATAGCGCCTTAATCTCGCCTTCATAGCGCCTTAATC
>JAFAAT010000029.1 GCA_023426425.1 Bacteroidota bacterium
CCGCAAAGGAGCCCCCGGCATTAAGCTGGTCCTCAACCACGGTGTCTTCTACGAGTTCGTCCCCTTCAACTCTGAAAACTTCGACGAAGACGGCAATCCCAAACAAGGCGCCCGCACCTACCTCATAGACGAGGTGGACGAAAAGACCGAATACGCAGTAATGATCAGCACCTGCGCCGGAGCCTGGAGATATATCATCGGTGATGTAGTAAAGTTCTCAAACGCCCGCGAAGGCGAAATCATCATCGTCGGCAGAACCAAGCAGTTCCTCAGTCTCTGCGGCGAACACCTCAGTGTGGACAATATGAACAAGGCCATAGACATCGTATCAAAGAAGCTGGGAATAACCGTCAGGGAGTTCACCGTCGTAGGCTTCAAATACGACAATCTCTTCGCCCACCGCTGGTACATCGGCTGCGACGACCAATGCGCCGAAGCCTCCTCCATCAAGTCCCTCCTCGACCAGGCCCTCTGCGAACTCAACGACGACTATGCCGTAGAGCGCACCTCCGCCTTAAAAGAAGTTTTTGTTGAAGTCCTCCCCAGCCACACTTTCTACGACTACATGCGCAGCATCGGCAAGGCCGGCGCCATGAACAAGTTCCCCCGCGTTATGAAAGGCAAACAGCTCCAGGACTGGGAACAATGGCTAAAGAACAATTCCGCCCTCTCGCTCAGCTCATCTTCTGAATGACAGATTGGATTGCCTTTTTTTAGAAACTGTTTATATTACCAAAACTCACGGGAATAAGCTCAATAGACATTCTGTCCTGCTAGTCCATGGTTGCGCCTTAAATAGCGATTGATGGAGCACAAACAGGGAAGTGTAGTTTCCTCATAATCCTGAGCTGAGGAGACGTCGTGTAGGTGACCGCGTGTTTTAGCGCATGTCGATGATAAGCGAACTGCGTAACGTGCGTCTAGCCTTCCGCAGCCCTTGCGGAGCATTGGGCTGCGGCGCCCTTTCCTGCCCGAACCCAACGGGGGCGGGTGCGCCTCCCGAATCTTCGGGATTGGGCGTAGCAAAAGTGGCAAAGAAAATAAAAGGGTAATGCTACAAAATTTACCTATTCGGGGTAACCAAAAGATGCCTTCACCTCGCATAACTCCAATCAATTCTCTCAATAAAGCAGGTTGCCCTAATTCAGTGACTGCCTACTTCCAATAATATTAATGAATTGACACTGCACCCAGGTCTGGTGTGCAGATCAGTCTTTCTGTTTCTTCCTGTAGCAGCGCCCTGTCGATCGGCACTACCCCAACCTGCTCACAGACAAGTCCTCCCGCAATATTAGAAACCTCAGCCATCAGATGTGGGTTCTTCGTTATCGCATACACCATTGAAGCAGTAGCAATCACCGTATCCCCCGCCCCCGAAACATCAGCTATGTTGCGAATATGCGTAGGTATCACCGCAGACTCTTCGCCTGACTTATAATACACGCCCTTCTCCGAAAGTGTGATGAACGTCACTTCATGTCCCAGCTTGTTTCTCAATGCTGCATCCACTTCGCCCAGCTCCTCAAAGCTCACCTGCTCCACCGGCAGGTTCAACCCATCCCTCACCTCTTTCAGATTCGGCTTAAAAATCGTCACATTCTTATACGACAGGAAATTCCTCTTCTTCGGATCAACAGCTGTAATAATCCCCAGCTCCCTGCAATGATCGGTCACTCGCTTTATCACATTCTGCTTCAGAAGCCCTTTATCATAATCCTCAAAGATCACCACCTGTGGCTTTTGTATCTGCAGAAACCGGAGCACATTATCTATAAACGGGTGCTCCTCCTCTACAAACAGCTCGTCAGTGATTTCATCATCAAGCCTCAGCATATGCTGACTGCGGCAGATCACACGAGTCTTTGTAGTAGTAGGGCGGCTGGTGCTCAGCAACACCAGATCGGTTTGCACACCGGCATCCTTTGCAAGCTGTATCAGCTGGGCGCCGTCCTTATCATCACCCACCACGCTTGCCAGGGTCACCTTAGCCCCCAAAGACCTACAGTTGAGTGCCACATTCGCAGCCCCACCCAGTCTGCTTTCCCTGTTCTGAAGCGCCACAATAGGTACAGGCGCCTCCGGAGATATTCTGTCTACCTCACCCCACCAATAATTGTCCAGCATCACATCTCCAATGACCACTACATGCAATTGTTGCATCTGGTCAAACAACCTTAATATTTCTTCTTTAAGAACCACCAGGAACAGAACGCTTTTGTATCAGATAATAGATAGGAATTCCTATCAGCACTATGATCAAACCAGGCCAGGTAAACGCAGGCTTATAAATTATCAGCAAGATACAAAATGTTAAGCCCATCAGGATATAAAGCGCCGGCAGCACAGGATAGCCAAATGCCTTGTACGGACGCTCTGCATCAGGCAATCGCTTCCTGAGGATAAAGATTCCCGCAATGGTCAACACATAAAACAGCACTACCACAAACGAGATCATATCCAGCAGGTCACCATAGCGCCCACTTAAGCAAAGGATAGAAGCAACGATACACTGTGCCCAGAGCGCCCATTGTGGCACCCCGTTCTTATTTAGCGTCGCAGCCTTTTTAAAGAACAACCCATCCTGCGCCATAGTATAGTACACCCTCGCACCTGCAAGCACAAGACCATTATTACAACCAAACGTAGAAACCATGATCAGAGCCGCAATTGCAAACCTTCCGTTCTCACCAAAGATCTCGTTAGCCGCAGCCACTGCCAGCCTGTCTTCCTCCGGGAATGCCACACCTGTAAGAGGTAGCACATTCAGGTACATCAGGTTAGTGGTCACATAAAGTATCGTCACTACCAGTGTACCCAAAAATAAGCTCAACCCAATATTGCGTTGCGGGTTTTTGATCTCTCCAGCCACAAACGTCACATTATTCCACGCATCACTACTAAACACCGATCCCACCATAGCTGCTGCGACAGCCCCAAGGATTGCTACCCCGGTCACCTCCGTCCATCCAGACGGTATCCTCTGACCAAGTTCATTTCTGGTGCCATAGTCCTTGGCGGCATCGAATCCCGTAGCCCAGTTTTCCGCAAAAAAGCTCTGATCGACCAGGATAAAACCAAAGATTATCAAACCAAACAGCGCAATAAGCTTCGAAAGTGTGAACACCAACTGTATCCACTTTCCTTCTTTCACCCCCCGTGAATTGATATAGGTCAGCAACACGATCACTCCAATTGCCACCAAATGAGCAGGAAAGAAATTGGTGCTCCCCACACTGAAGAGAATATTATCAGTCGTAAGATTCAGCACCGGAAAGAAGTAGCCTGAAAACTTTGCAAATGCTATCGCCACCGCGGCAATGGTAGCAGTCTGTATCACTGCAAAAAAGCTCCAGCCATACAGGAACCCAATAAGCCTGTTATATGACTCCTTCAGGTAAACATACTGTCCGCCTGCCTTCGGGTACATGCCACTTAATTCACCATAGCTCACTGCAGCGGTGATAGTCATTATCCCCGTAATCACCCATACAGCGATGATCCAGCCCGCGCTGCCTACGTTTCTGGCTATATCCGCACTAACAATGAAGATCCCGGAGCCAATCATTGAACCCATCACTAGCAGGGCTCCATCAAATAAACTTAGCGATCTTTGAAACTGAGGTTTGTTTTCCAATTGGGAATTTTCAGAAAAATACTATTTTTTCTTCACCGAGTCTTTTTGAGCAGGAGCTCTTTTATTCATTCCCTGGATTACATCATCCGTGATGTTCAATTCCTTGTTAGCAAACAGAATCGGACTGCCCACTTTAGAGTAGGAAAGTATATAGTCATACCTGCCGTCCTTGTTGTAATCAGTAAGAAAACTATCCAGCTGGCTGCGTAGTGTCTCATTGAACTCATCTTTTTCCTTCAGCAACTGCTCCGTAAGAGACTGCTCCCTCAACTGAAGGCTTTGTTGCATCTGCAATAGCTGACGCTGAGTGGCCTCACCTTCTGATTGGGTAATTGAGCCGCTCTGTGCCTTTCTTTGGAATGCCTCGATATTGTTCTGAAGTTGCTGAGCCGAGCGTTCCAGCTCCGTTTGCATTGATTGCTGCCGCTTGTTGAACTCCTCCCTTTTTTGCTTCAGGTATTCATAGTTCGCCTCAAAGGAATCAATATCTACAAAAGCAACTCTGATATTGCCAGGCGAGGCACTTGTAGTAACACTAGATCCTGCAGATCCGCGCGTATTGCTACCGGAGAAATGAAGTATAAAAAGAACGACTACCCCAACCAGGGCGAGTGCGCTAAGAACAACGGCTGTATTTTTCATTTATATTATTTGAGAATTGGCTGAATAATGCGAGGTGCAAAAATAACATCCCCCTTTGGTATTTATATCGGTAATCAGGTAAAAACGTTACAAAAAAAGCCACCCAATAGGTAGCTTTCTCTGTTAATTCATATAGTTCATTACTCAAGCTTGAACATAATCGGCAAGGTATAGTAAACCTTTA
>JAFAAT010000058.1 GCA_023426425.1 Bacteroidota bacterium
GCCCTTCAGTATATATCTTCACAGGGTACTTTTGGCTCAAAAATAGCAAACGGTTGCCATAGCGTTACAGGATAATCCGTTAATGCTATATCTTGAGGCCGGTATATTATTTTTGCCCTCTTTATGAAAGTCACACAGCATCTGGCTGAAGCAAACAAGCCGATCATCTCCTTTGAAATCCTGCCTCCTACCAAGGGAAGAAGCATCGAATCCATATATAACCACCTCGACGCCCTCATGGAGTTCGAGCCCTGTTTCATCAACGTCACCTACCACCGCGCCGAACAGGTCTACAAAAAAAGAAACGACGGCAGCTTCGAAAGGGTAGAGATCCGCAAACGCCCGGGCACCGTAGGCATCTGCGCCGCCATCATGAACAAATACAAGGTCGAGGCCATTCCTCACCTCATCTGCGGCGGCTTTAGCAAAGAAGAAACCGAAAACGCCCTCATAGATCTGCATTTTCTTGGCATCAAGAATGTCCTCGCCCTTCGAGGTGATGCCGCTGCCAATGAAAAATTCTTTACGCCTCATCCCAATGGCCATAAATACGCCGAAGACCTGGTGAAGCAGATCATCGGCCTCAATAGTGGGCACTATCTGGAAGAAGATATCATGGATGGCGTAAAAACAGATTTCTGCATCGGTGTCGCAGGTTATCCCGAAAAACATTTCGAGGCCCCCAACATGGAAGCAGACCTCCATTTCCTCAAACGCAAGCTCGATCTCGGTGCCGACTATGTCACCACCCAGATGTTCTTCGACAATGCCCACTACTACAACTTTGTCGAAAAATGCAAGGAACATGGCATCAATGTGCCCATCATCCCTGGCCTCAAGCCGCTCACCGGGAAACGTCAGCTATCCATGATCCCCTCCATCTTCAATGTGGAAGTCCCTGTCGATCTCTACAAAGCAATGATGTCCGCCAAAACTGAGGCCGACTGCGATAGGGTAGGGGAGGAGTGGCTGCTCGCTCAGTGCCAGGACCTGCTAAAGAATAAGGTCCCCGTCCTGCACTTCTACACCCTCGGCAAGCCTCAGGTGGTCTACAACGTACTCAAGAAACTGTTCTGATTCATAACTCAGGCTTCAATGGGCAAAGGGCTCACTACCATCATTCTCCTGGTCCTGTCAAATACCTTCATGACACTGGCCTGGTATGGACATCTGAAGTTTAAGCAACCCGGCTGGGTCCAAAGCCTCGGTCTTTTCGGCATCATTCTCATCAGCTGGCTCATCGCCTTCTTCGAGTATTGCCTCATGGTTCCCGCAAACCGCATCGGCTTCCGCGGGCACGGAGGCCCCTTCAGCATGTGGCAGCTCAAGGTCATTCAGGAAGTAATCACCCTCTCTATTTTCATCGCCTTCACACTCATTTTCTTCAAAACAGAAACCCTGAAGCTAAACCACCTTATAGGCTTTGGCTTCCTGGTGCTGGCAGTGTATTTCATTTTCAAAGACTGATTCTCAACCCGGGCACAACACGCCCGAAATATTCTCCGAAAACGCTCTGGCGACGGCAGGATTTTTGCGCTGTTTCCATGGGTTACCTTTTACAATTTCCGGTATTAATATCCTGCCTATCCCCTCAAAAATTCCACAAACCCACAGTTGATTCCCATAAAAAATTCCGGAATATATCTTCAGCCGGGTCCATACCCCCTCCATACCCCCTCAATACTGACTCCATACCAACTCCATATCTTCGCCCTGACTGTGACCTGTCCACGACCTGTCTAGGACCTGTCTTACTGCTCCCTATTCCTTTCCTTCACCCTTTATTATTGCTCCCAAAAAGGAACGGCCCCCAAAAGGACCGTTCAAGTTGTTTTCATATTTCTTTTCAACCACCAATGCCTATTCCCCGCCCCACCTAATTGGCTTTCGCCGGCAACACCTGCATCTCTCCCAGCAGGTCATGCAGCAGTGCCACTCTGGTCTTAAACCAGTTTGTATTACTGTCCGCCCTGGCTACACTAAAATTCTGCGCAAAAAAGTATGGATAGTTCCGGATATTACTCTTGTTCATCGACTTCTCATGCTCCGTTACATGCTCTATCCGCTCCGCAAAACCCACAATCCAATAGATCGTTGAGTCTTCCAGATCCATAGTACCCGTCTTATATGAAATCTTATAATCGTCAGTCTGCTCCTGCAACATCATGCTGCGCACTATCCTGTGCGTTCGTTCAGAGAAGGGAAGCTCATCAAAGTACAGTTTCTTCACAAATCCCGCCTGCTCGTCCGCTGAAATCATCAACGGACCTCTCAGCCAAAACTCATCAATCTTACCACCCATTTCCCGGTTCCCATATTGCACCGTATCCAGGTAATGCTGCATATAGTCCTTCCCAATCCGTCGCGCCAGCTCTTGATAATATCCTACATTACTCAGCTTAAATGCCTCACGCATCGTCATATCCCTGTTCCAGTCCTCATTCCACCGCGCCACACTATCCCACCTGATCACATACTGCTCATCTGGCGCAATGGGAATATCGAGCGCTACCAGTGAATTGAATATCTTAAACGTAGAAGCCGGAGGAAATCTCCTGGTGACTCTATCTTTATTGTAATAGTATATAGACTCATGGGTATGATCCCTGATAATAAAACACCCATCTCCTATTCCATGTTTCTCAAATACCTTTCCCCACTCAGGTTTATCATGAATCCTCGTTTCTGCACAGGACGCAAAAACAACTATGGAAACTAACGCTAAAATCAATCTATGGAACATATCAGGAGGTCTGCTGGTTTGCAGCGCAAAGGTAAATGATTGTTTGGCTAACTTTAGAAGCACACCCTCCTGTTTATGGATAAAACGGTCTACACCATCGGGCACTCCACCCACCCACTCGAGACTTTCCTCTCAATGCTGCAATCCTTCGGAATAACCTTCCTCGCAGATATCAGAAGGTTCCCGGCTTCCCGCAAATACCCCCACTTCAACAAACTCACATTGGAAGAATCTTTGCACAATGCAGGCATTCGTTACCTGCACATGCCTGCCCTGGGTGGCAGAAGACAGCCACGACCTGACTCCAAAAACACCGCCTGGCGCAGCGCTTCCTTCCGTGGCTATGCCGACTACATGGAAACCCCGGAATTCCACGACGCAATCCAGCAGCTACAATCTCTCGCACTTTCCGAAAAACTGGCCTACATGTGCTCCGAAGCTGTCTGGTGGAGATGCCATCGCGCCCTCGTATCCGATTTCCTCAAAACTCATGGCTGGCAGGTATTGCACATCATGGACACCAGCAAATCTACCGAACACCCCTACACTTCTGCTGCCCGGGAGTCTCAGGGTAAGTTATTTTATGATTAACATCCTCGCTCATCCCATTCCTGAAATGATAGTCTTAATTTGCCACCACTTCAGAAGAATTTTATGTCCACAGTTCTAATAAAACAGGCCTCCATAGTCAACGAAGGCACCATCAAAGTTCAGGACCTGCTCATCCGGAGCGGCCGTATTGACAAGATCGCAGACCACATAAACACTCCCACCGGCGCCAAAGAGATAAACGCCGAAGGTCTCTTCCTCCTTCCCGGCGCTATCGACGACCAGGTCCATTTCCGCGAACCCGGCCTCACTCACAAGGCCACCATCGCCTCAGAAGCCCGCGCCGCATTAGCCGGCGGCGTCACTTCCTTCATGGAAATGCCCAATACTAGCCCCGCCGCGCTCACTCAGGAACTCCTCGAGCAGAAGTACCAGATCGCTGCCAACACTTCCGTCGCCAACTACTCGTTTTTCATGGGTACCGCGAATGATAATGCCGATGAAGTCTTACGTACCAACGATCGAAAAAAAGACATCTGTGGCATCAAAATATTCATGGGCTCCAGCACGGGCAGCATGTTGGTCGACAATTACATCACGCTCAACAAGATTTTCTCCGAAGCAGAAGTACTCATCGCCACCCACTGCGAAGATGAAAGGATCATCAACGCCCGGAAACAACAGTATGCAAACGCCGATCACGCCTCCTTTCACCCCCTCATCCGTGATGTGGAGGCTTGTTTCGAAAGCTCTTTCTCTGCCATCCAGCTCGCCAAACAAAACAACACCCGGCTCCACATCCTCCACATCAGCACCGCCAGAGAACTGCAGCTGTTCACCAACATGATGCCGCTCGCAGACAAGCGAATCACTTCCGAAGTCTGCGTCCATCACCTCCATTTCACCTCCGACGACTATGCCCAGTACGGCAACCTCATAAAATGTAACCCTGCCATCAAGGCTCCCGAAAACAAGGAAGCGCTCTGGGATGGCCTCCTCGACGACCGCCTGGATATCATCGCCACCGACCACGCCCCACACACCTGGGACGAAAAACAGCTTCCATATCAGCAGGCTCCTTCAGGCGTGCCTTTGGTCCAGCATTCCCTGCTCCTGATGCTTCAATACATGAAAAAGGGTAGAATTACTTTGGAGAAGGTTGTAGAGAAGATGTGTCATGCTCCGGCAATCTGCTTCCAGATCGCCGAAAGAGGCTTCATCAGGGAAGGCTATTTCGCCGACCTCGTTCTGGTAGATCTCAGTGCACCCACCAAGGTCTCTAAGGAAAATTTACAATATCATTGCAACTGGTCGCCTTTCGAAGGGCAAGAATTCCGCGCTTCCATCCGTTATACTTTTATCAACGGTAACATCGCATACGAAAACGGCATCATCAATACAGACGTACGAGGCATGCGACTCCTTTTCGACAGGTAAATGCAGAACGACAAAACCACTTTAAAAGACCTCTCCTTCCTGACCAACAGTCAGGACAGCGTCTTCTACCTCCTGGACCATACCACCACGCTGGCCGGTAAGGATATGCTTCGCAAACATATCCTCTCCCCACCCGATTCATTCGAAAGCCTGACTGGCCTCCAGGAAGCCATAAAATTTCTGGCCGCTCATCCCGATCAATGGCCTAAGCGCATCACCAACGGTACTCTGGTCATGCTCGAAAAATTCTTTGAATCTGCTGATGGCGCTTCCGCCGAACCCGGAGACATCAGCCTCAGGCTAGGCTCCATCTTTCAGAAATTTCTCAATCGCGGACAGTACACATTCACCCAGTTCTCGATCTCCCACCTCTCCGATTTCCTCAATGGCTGCCATGAACTAATACAAATACTCCAGCTGAAGCAGCTCCCGTCCAGGCTGGCAGCTATACTTTCAGAAATGCAGCAGGAGCTGCATGCGCACCCCCTCACCAATGAAATACTCGAAGTCAATAGAAATACACCCTACAAAGAACTCGTCAGGTTGAGTTATGCCGCACGCAGGCAGCTCAAGGGTCCGGTCTACCGCCTCATGCAGCATTACGCCAAACTCGATGCCTGGCACTCGCTGGCGGTTGCCACAGTAAGGCACCAATGGGTATTCCCTGAGCTCCATTCATCCTTCCCCATCCAGCTCAAGGCTGAAGGCTTATACCATCCCCTCCTCCGCGACCCCGTCGCATACGATGCAGACTTCGATAAAGAGCACAATTTCCTCCTGCTCACAGGCGCCAACATGTCAGGAAAAACCACCTTCATGCGCACGCTGGGTGTAAGTGCCCTCATGGCCCACCTCGGCATGGGTGTCCCCGCAAAGTCTTTTTCAATAAGCTTTCTCCACGGCATCATCACAAATATGTATGTCGAGGACAACATCCTCGCAGGCGAAAGCTTCTTCTTCGCTGAGGTCCAGCGCATCAAACAGACCGCCACCCGCCTGCTCGAACCCCAGCCACACCTGGTGCTGATGGACGAATTATTCAAGGGCACCAATGTTCACGATGCCTTCGAATGCACCAAAGCTGTTGTGGCAGGATTATTACGATATGACAGACATATTATGGTTCTCTCCACACACCTCTACGAAGTGGCCCAGCAGTTCGCCGACAGAAAAGAACTCATATTCGCCTATTTCGTTACCGATATGACTGCTGAAGGGAACTATAGTTTCACCTATCAGCTAAAATCAGGAATTTCCAACGACAGAATTGGTTATCGTATCCTCTTAAAGGAAGGCGTTATCGACCTTTTGGGATTAAACTCAACCGATCGCGGATAATCCTGTAATTTTGAGCGGGAAGTATTGCAGACGATAAGAAAACATTAATATGACAGAATTCCGGCCCGGTAGATTCC
>JAFAAT010000116.1 GCA_023426425.1 Bacteroidota bacterium
ATCCTTTCCAAACGGCTGTTGCATTTCTTTTCATAACTATACTGATTTTTGAGGTTAAATGACGATCAAAGATAGTGGAAGCGGAGAGAGGTAAAAAACCAAACGGCTCAGTCATTGACAATGAGGCGAATATGAGAACAATAAAACTGTTTTGATAAAACAGGGCATTGGCTAACTTTGCAGTCCATTTCCAAAAACGCATGCAGCCATCAGTTAAGATCTTTTCGGGGACTAATTCACAGTACCTGGCGGAGAAAATTGCAAAATCATTCGGGAAGACATTAGGGAAGCTTGAAATACCCAAATTCAGTGACGGTGAATTCCAGCCAATATTCCAGGAGTCGATCAGGGGTGATTATGTTTTTTTAGTTCAGTCGACCTTTGCTCCGACTGACAATCTGATGGAGCTGTTGATGATGATAGACGCTGCGAGACGGGCATCGGCGGGATATATAACAGCGGTGATACCCTATTATGGTTTTGCAAGGCAGGACAGGAAGGACAAGCCGAGGGTATCGATTGCGTCGAAGCTTGTGGCTAATCTTTTGACGACAGCGGGAGCTGACAGGGTTATTACCATGGATCTTCACGCACCACAGATTCAGGGATTTTTTGATATTCCTTTGGATCACCTGGAGAGCCTGGCGATTTTCATACCATATATTGATAATCTTAAGATTGAAAACCTTATCTTTGCGTCCCCTGACGTGGGCAGTACGAACCGTGTGCGTGAAGTAGCTAAGTATTTTGAGCTGGACATGGTGATTTGTGACAAGCAGCGTAAGCGGGCAAATGAGGTTGCTGACATGACCGTAATTGGTGATGTGACAGGCAAGAATGTAGTTCTTATAGATGATATCTGTGATACAGCTGGTACGCTTAGCAAGGCTGCGGTGGTGTTGAAAGAAAAGGGTGCAATATCTGTGCGCGCTTTCTGTACACATCCTGTATTGAGTGGTAATGCCTACCAGAACATTGAAAACTCGGAACTTGAGGAGCTGGTTGTTTGTGATACGATTCCATTGAAACAAAGCAGTCCAAAGATCAAAGTACTTCCGACGGCTGAGCTTTTTGCTGTGGCTATCCGGAATACGTTTGAGAACAAGTCGATCAGTTCATTGTTTGTACACGGAAGAAGAAAGTAAATAACGACTGTTTATACAACAAAATCCGTCTTCCCTGAGAGGGAATTCCTTTTGTAAACCGTTTTCAACGTCCGGATGTTTGACGGATGATTCGCCCGGCGCTGAAAGCAAAGAAAAGAACAATGAAAAGTTTAAAAATTGAAGGAACACGCAGAAGCGAGCTTGGCAAGAAAGCGACCCGCCAACTTCGTTCTGAAGGACAAGTGCCAGGAGTAATCTATGGCGAAACAAACATTCATTTCTCAGCGCCGCTACTGGCTTTCCGTCCGTTGGTGTATACGCCGGATTTTCAGCTGGCTGAGATCACTGTAGATGGTACTACACACCGTTGTATCATGAAGGATCTGCAGTTTGACGTCGTGACTGATGAGCTGAACCACATTGACTTCCTGGAGCTGAACGAAGACCGTAAGGTAGTTGCTGATCTTCCATTGAAGTTTGTAGGAACCTCTGAAGGTGTGAAAGCAGGTGGACGTTTTGAAGTGAAGATGAAGACTTTGAAAGTTCGTACGCTGCCTAAGTACCTGAAGGAAGCTATTGAAGTGAGCATTGACGGATTGCAGATTGGTGGAAACATCCGTGTGCAGGATGTGCAGGCGGAGAACATGGAGATCATGAACTCACCACGTATTCCTGTTGCATCAGTTGTAACAACCCGTGCCCTGCGTCAGGCCGAAACAGAAGAGGCTAAAGCCGCAGCTGGTAAGAAATAAGCAGACAAGCACAGCAAATATTGACAACCCCGCCTTACCGCGGGGTTGTTTCATTTTATGCCATTTATACATCTGAATCTAAGTCTAAAACGGGCAATCTCCTTACCTTTGCCTGCCTGTCTGGTAGGCAGGGACAATCATTTTCGGAAAATATGGCAGAGTTGCTGCAGAAAGAGATCAATGAAACCCGGCAGGGAGAAGCCTATGCTCCATTTGCTGAAGACCCCAATCAGTATAGTAAGAAGTTCTATATAGAGAGCTATGGCTGCCAGATGAACTTTAGCGACAGTGAGATTGTGGCTTCCATACTTCAGGATGAGGGTTTTGGAGCGACCAGGAATTTTGAGGAAGCTAACCTAGTGTTGTTGAACACCTGTTCCATAAGGGAAAAGGCAGAACAGACAGTGCGGAACAGGCTGCAGGCATTCAGGAAAGTGAAAGATCAGCGGCCGGGCATGTTGATTGGCGTGCTGGGGTGCATGGCTGAGCGTTTGAAAGCTAAGTTCCTGGAGGAAGAGAAGCTTGTGGACATAGTTGTAGGGCCGGATGCGTACAGAAGTCTGCCAGGACTGATTTCAGAAGCGGAGGGCGGGCAGAAGACTGTGAACGTGCTGCTAAGCAGGGAAGAAACGTATGCGGATATCTCGCCTGTGCGCCTGGACAGTAATGGCGTGACGGCATTTGTGAGCATCATGCGTGGCTGCAATAATATGTGCACATTTTGTGTGGTACCCTTCACAAGAGGGCGGGAACGGAGCCGTGATGCGCAGAGCATCGTGCGGGAGTGCCAGGATTTATTTGACAGAGGATTTAGAGAAGTGACCCTTCTGGGGCAGAACGTAGATAGCTACTGGCATGAGGATATCACCTTTGCGAAATTGCTGGAGCTGGTGGCGTCGGTGTCTCCCCTACTGCGAGTCAGATTTAGCACTTCGCATCCGAAGGACATTACAGATGACGTGCTGGATACGATGGCGCGTCACCACAATATTTGCAAATACATCCACCTGCCAGTGCAAAGCGGGAATACCCGGATTCTTCAGCAGATGAACCGCACCTACACCCGTGAGTGGTACCTGAGCAAAGTGAAGCGAATCAGGGAATATATGCCTGACTGCGGACTGAGCACAGATGTGATCTCGGGCTTTTGCAGTGAGACTGAGGAAGAGCACCAGGACACATTGAGCCTGATGGAAATCTGCAGGTTTGATATGGCCTATATGTTTTCGTATAGTGAGCGGCCCGGCACGCTGGCTGCGCGTCGGTATACGGATGATGTGCCAGAAGACGTGAAGAAGAGAAGGCTGGAGGAGATCATTAAGTTACAAAATCAGCATTCGAGAGAAAGCTATAAGCAGGACATTGGGAAGACCTTTGAGGTTTTGATAGAAGGAGACAGTAAAAGGAGTGAGCTGCATTGGAGCGGGCGGAATAGTCAGAATAAGGTGGTGGTGTTCCCCAAGGAGGAATATCAACTGAAAAAAGGTGATTATATTCATGTGAAAGTCACGGAAGCGACATCGGCAACCCTGATTGGGAATATTGTTGCTTAGGTAATAATTTCCAGATTCACCCAGAAAGCAAAAGATATTAATGGATATCCAAAGCATAAAAAACAGATTTGGTATTATAGGCAACTCACCTGCATTGAATCATGCACTGAATACAGCCATACAAGTAGCCAATACTGATCTTACAGTACTGATTGTCGGAGAAAGTGGCGTTGGTAAAGAAGTATTTTCACAGATCATACATTCTCTTTCTCCCCGCAAGCACAATCCTTTCATTGCCGTGAACTGTGGTGCGATACCGGAGGGTACGATTGACAGTGAGCTGTTTGGACATGAGAAAGGATCGTTTACCGGCGCGGTGGACAGCAGGAAGGGATATTTTGAGACGGTGAATGGTGGGACTATCTTTCTTGATGAAATTGGGGAGATGCCTTTGGGCACTCAGGCGAGGCTGCTGCGTGTGCTGGAGTCGGGGGAGTTTATTCGTGTGGGATCTTCTAAAGTTCAGAAGACAGATGTGCGTGTTATTGCAGCCACGAACAAGGACCTGCTGGAGTTTACGCAGCAGAACAAGTTTCGTGAGGATCTCTATTACAGATTGAGTACTGTACCAATCCGCGTTCCATCCCTGAGAGACCGCAAGGAAGACATACCGTTGCTGTTCAGAAAGTTTGCTTCTGATTTTTCTGAACGATACAGGACACAGTCTGTGCAGCTGGATCCAGGAGCGCAGCAACTGCTGGTGAACTACCCGTTTAATGGGAATGTTCGTGAGCTAAAGAATATTGCTGAACAGATATCTGTACTGGCCACCGAGAAGCTGATTACGAGTGAGGCCCTGAGCCAATTCCTGCCGAACAGGGAGAGCCGTGCAGTGTCGTTGTTGCCGGCTGTGAGTCAGACACCAGGAACCAATGGAGCGGGGTTTTCAGGCACGGAACGCGATATTTTGTATAAACTCTTCTTTGACCTGAAGAAGGATATGAATGACCTAAAGCAGATGATACTTGAACTGGCGCACCGTCCTGGTGGATATAGCACGCAAGCGTCGCCTATGAAAGAAAATCTGCTTCCTGCGTATAACCCACATCCAGAAGCGACGCATTATACGCCGCCTGCGTATAGTGGAGCATCGCCGGTGTTGATCAAGAATGATCCTGTAGATCAGCATGAAGAGGTGGAGGAAACCCTGATGCTGGCTGAGAGGGAGAAAGAGTTTATCACCAAGGCCTTGAAAAAGCATAAGGGGCGCAGGCGTGATGCTGCAAATGAATTGGGTATTTCGGAGCGTACGCTCTACAGAAAGATCAAGGAATACGACATCAAAGAGTAACTTTGCCCCGTCTTATGTTTGCCAGGTTACTCCTATTTCTTGCCATACCTGCAACCTTTTTTCTGGGTTGTGGTGTTTATAGTTTTACCGGTGCTTCGATTGAGGGCAAGACGATCAATATCCATGTGATGGAGAACAGGGCGCAGAATGTGGTTCCGACGCTCAGTGCGACGCTTACGGAGAAAATCAGGGGCAGGATTGTTTCGCAGACGGGGTTGGCGCCCGTGAATGGAGAGGCAGATTATGACCTTACCGGTGCCATTACGATGTACCAGGTGACGGTTTCGGGGATAGAGAATACCCAGCAGGCCTCGAAGAACAGGTTGACGATAACGATCCAGGTTAACTTTGAGAACAGGCTTAATCCTGAGGCGGACTTTAGCCAGTCGTTCACAAGATTTGCTGATTTTCCCGCTACGCAGACACTGCAGGCCGCTGAGGCAGCACTGATAGAAGATATTGGTAATCAACTGGCAGACGATATATTTAATAAAGCTTTTGTAAATTGGTAATTGTGTTTCCTGCTTATGCCTAATCCGTCTACGATCACACAATGGCTGACACAGCCGAGCCATGATTCCGGCAGCGACCGGGATGACCTGGCTGCGATACTTAAGGACCATCCCTATTTTGTACCAGCACGATATAAGGAGGCGGTGGAACTGCATAAGGAAAAACCATTTTCGCCCTTGATGCTGGAGCGCATGCAGCTATATA
>JAFAAT010000219.1 GCA_023426425.1 Bacteroidota bacterium
GATCAACAACAGTATTATCACACTTAGTAGCCAGGAAAAGAATGTTAAGCTGGCGCAGGAAGTCTATAACAACACACAGAACAACTACAACAACGGGCTTGCTTCACTCACAGATCTTCTTTCCGCAGAAAACTCATTGACAGAAGCTCAAAACAATTTCTCTTCAGCATTGCTTGACTACAAGGTGGCTGAAATACAATTGATAAAAGCCCAGGGCACTCTAAAAAATCTAACCAAATAATTAAATACAACAATCAGATGAAAAAGCAATCCATCAAAAGAATAGTTACATCTGCAGCCATCGTGTTGGTTGTGCTGGTAGTGATCGGTTCTGTGCTTGCAAATAATAAAAAGAATAACGAAGCTAAAACAGCAGTAGTCAGCAATACCCATACTGAAGTAGCAGTAAGAACCTATCAGGTACAGCTGCAGCCTGTAGAGCTGGACTTCTCTGCCAACGGGAATTTTGCTCCTGCACATCAACTCAACTTTGCCGCCGAAAACTCAGGACGGGTAGTCCGCATCCTGGTAGACGAAGGAAGCAAAGTGAGTAAGGGACAGACCCTGGCAATTATCAACACCAACACTTTGAATATAGACCTGGAAACAGCAGAAGCAGCATACAACAATGCTCTTAAAGACAAGCAACGCTATGAAAATGCTTTCACCACAGGTGGTGTGACACAACAGCAACTGGACCAGGCAAAGCTTGCACTTGAGAATGCCAAAGCACGGGTAGCGCAGGCTAGAATTAGAGTCGGTGACGCAAATATCAAATCATCCATCAACGGCATCGTCAACAAACGTTTCATAGAACCTGGTGCCGTAGTGGCTCCCGGCACACAGCTATTCGAACTGGTGGATGTATCAACCCTGAATCTGAAAGTAAACGTAAATGAACAACAGGTGGCTCAACTAAAGGTAGGAGATCGCGTTCAGGTCAGAGCGAGCGTATTCCCTGACAAGCAATTCTCGGGAAAAATCACTTTCATCGCTGCCAAAGCAGATAACTCACTGAACTTCCCCGTAGAGATAGAAATCTCAAATAACTCAGCCAGCGATCTGAAAGCAGGAATGTATGGCACTGCCCTGTTCAATTTCCCTGACGAGACTCCTAAACACCTCATACCAAGATCAGCATTTGTAGGCGGTGTCAATAGCAACCAGGTATTTGTCATGGACGCAAACGAAACTGCCCGGCTAAGAAAAGTAACAGCTGGCAGGATACTCGGCGAGCAGGTAGAAATACTTGGAGGTTTAAAACAAGGAGAATTCGTAATCGTCAGCGGCCAGATAAACCTTTCAGACGGAACAAAAGTAACTGCACTAAACGAGCAGTAACACTGAATCACAAGTAAATACAAAGCAATGAAAATCGCTGAGATATCCATAAAACGCCCTACCCTGGTGATCGTATTGTTCACCATACTTATCCTGGGCGGACTATTAAGCTACTCCAGTCTGAATTATGAGCTATTGCCCAAGTTCAGCCCTTCCGTAGTTTCCATCACAACTGTCTATCCAGGTGCCTCACCTAATGAGGTGGAAAACACCGTCTCCAAGGAAATAGAAGATGCGGTTTCCTCAATGGAGAACATTAAGAAACTTGAAACCAAATCTTTTGAAAGCGTTTCAACCGTTATCGTTACCCTGAAGGATGGTGCAGACGTAGACTATGCATTGAACGATGCGCAGAGAAGAATCAATGCTATTCTCAAAGACCTCCCTGAAGATGTCGACCCGCCTTCTCTCAACAAATTTTCGCTCGATGACCTTCCTATCATGACCTTATCCGCTTCTGCCGACATGGACGAAGCTGCATTCTATGATCTCATGGACAAACGGGTAGCCTCATTCCTCTCACGCGCAGATGGTGTGGCGCAGATTAACCTCATTGGTGGCCAGGAAAGGGAAATTCAGGTAAGTATAGATGCAGCTAAACTTGAGGGTTACGGCCTTTCACTCCTGCAGGTTCAGAATGCAGTACTTTCCTCAAACCTCGACTTCCCCACAGGAAGCATACAGACTCGTGAACAGGACATACTGATCCGTCTTTCAGGTAAGTTTAAGAATGTAGAGGAACTTAGAAACCTTGTAGTAGCCACAACTTCAGCCGGTGCACAGGTTCGTCTCGCAGATGTCGCAGACGTGCAGGATGCACAGAAAGACGTCGAGAAGATCGCAAGGGTAAATCAGCAAAGCGCAATTGCCTTGCAGGTCCTAAAGCAATCAGATGCTAACGCTGTAGCAGTGAGTGAAGAAATTCGTGCTGGTATTCAAAAGCTCGAGCAGGACTACGCCTCCACAGGGCTCAAAATTGACGTAGCTAATGATAGCTCAGAATATACCCTGGCTTCAGCAGATGCAGTAATATTCGACCTCTTCCTTGCGATAGTGCTGGTGGCTTTTGTAATGTTGTTCTTCCTGCACAGTATCAGAAACGCCGTCATTGTAATGATTGCAATTCCTGCTTCACTGATAGCTACTTTCATCGGAATGTACCTGCTGGGCTATTCCCTAAATCTCATGTCTTTGCTGGCACTCTCCCTGGTAGTGGGTATCCTTGTGGATGATGCCATCGTAGTACTCGAGAATATCTACAGGCACATGGAAATGGGTAAGAATCGTGTCCGTGCCGCCTATGATGCAACCAAGGAGATTGGCTTTACAGTTATTTCCATTACCCTGGTGATTGTCGTGGTGTTTATTCCTATCGCACTCAGTACAGGTATGGCCGCAAACATCCTTAAAGAATTCTGTGTTACGGTGTCGATTGCCACACTCTTCTCGCTACTTTCCTCTTTTACAATTGTCCCCTGGCTTTCGTCAAGGTTCGGAAAGCTGGAACATATCACAGGCAAATCTTTGTTCGGTAAAACGATCATCGCCTTCGAAAAAGGTCTGCACAGGTTTACCAACTGGGTAACAGAAATCCTTAAGTGGTCTCTGGCGCACAAAAAGACTACGCTCGTAGTTGTCCTCGGACTACTCATCGCATCCTTTTCCTTGCTTGCACAGGGTTATATCGGTGCTGAGTTCTTCGCCAAGGGCGACAGGGGCGAGTTTATCGTTCAGGTGGAACTGCCTAAAGATGCGTCTATTGAACAAACCAATGCCGTGACGCAGAAAGTGGAAAGCTTCCTGAGATCTAAAAAGGAAGTAGAACGAACAATTGCAACTGTCGGCCAGTCCAGCGAAGGTATGGG
>JAFAAT010000265.1 GCA_023426425.1 Bacteroidota bacterium
GTCTGCAATCACTAAAAAGGTAAACGCCAACCGCTCCTGCAGTCTTTGCAGCACAGGTATCAACGTGTCCAGATAAAACAACGTCGAATGGCTGCCAGTCCAACCCACCACAAGTGGCCCTTCACGATGCTCCTTGATGCGGTTGTGAAAACGTTCAGTGTCCACACAGGTCGGCAGAAACTCGACTCTTTTTGCATACTGCCGCGCATACGCACTCAGGTATTCATTACCCGCAGCCACCTTGTAGGACCAGCTGCACAAGTACTTCACCTTCCAGAATGCCTTCAGCGCAGCGAAAGTCTTGTTCTCTTCCGATGTATTGGGAATCCAAATGGCATCGTCAAAATCGTAAATAAACTTCTTGCTGAAAACTTTCGCAAGCAACCATTCCAAAACCGGCGGACCAAGCGGCGCTGCTTCCCGGTGGATAAAAACATAGTCAAACCTCTGCACATCCGAAAAAAGACTTTTTAACCGCCTCCCGTAGCCTACAATCACCCCCCAGATCTTGCTAAAGGCCGAACCTCCTTTGTACAACAGTTTCCAGGTCTCTTCATCGAGAAAGGGCACTACTTTGAACTTGTATCCTCTCTCCTCAAGATAGGGTAGATACAACTCCACCCTGTATCGCTGGCTTGGAGCACGCTTCAGCGGATAAGGCACCCAGAACAATATGGAAGGTTTTCTGCTCACGTCTTTCCGTCCAGGCATTTTTCGTAAACAGTTTGATAGAGCTCCACTCCATGTTCAAGCCCGTAATACTCCTCAGCTCCTTTACGTATCGCGTCAGCATCAAATCTGCTGCCCATCATTGTCTTCGCTGCCTCAGCCAAAGCTTCGGTTGTAAACACCTCCACCACTACACCGGAATGGTAGGTATTCACTACATGGGCAGTATCCCCCACCCCTGCATTACAAACCACCGGCACGCCCATGGACATTAATTCACCTTGCTTTGTTGGTGAGGATGCTTTCTTCGAATAACTGGGTTTAATGAAGAAGACACTATGATGCATCAGACTGATATAGGCTGGCACATCCGCTCTGGAAGCCGCCAGAATCCTGAAATCTCCCGGCTTAAGCCCATATCCTACAATAGAACTTAGTATCAATGACGGCGGTTCATTTGTCAGAAACAAAAAAACTGCATCAGGTACTACATGCTTGAGCTCTTTAAAATACTGCAGCATTTCTTCCAGCAGATACCAGGTTCCTATCGAACCTACATAGCCCAGCACAATCTGTTCAGGTCTGATGCCCAACTGCGTTCTCAGTTCCCCTTTCCGCTCTTCTGAAACTGTTGAGGGGTCGAAAAGCCTGCTATCTACACAACATGGAATCACCGTTACCGGGAGCGGGTGAGGCAATCTTTTATCCCACCGCTCCATCTCCTTTCTTCCTGCATGTGTCAGGCTAATTACCTGGTCTGCCTCCGCAAGAAACTGCTTCTCCTTTCCCTTGAAAAAATTATAGATCGTCGCGTATATTGGGTTCTTTAATTTCCACAACCCTCCATCCACCCGTTCATCTGCCCAGAAGCCGCGCATATCGAAAAGAAACTTCGTTGCGAAACGCCTCTTCATCTCCAACCCCACAAGTCCGGCTATATAGCTCCTGCAGTGTACAACCTGAAAATTCAGCTTCAGGTGCAATGCAAAAGCACTCCTGCGCATGGCCATTATATCTCTAAGGGTAGAAAGGACTGGTGGCTTTGCAGTATATGGAATAGGATGCCAGGTTATCCCTTCCCTGTCACATAGCGCCTGTATCTGCGCTTTGAAACGTTCGAAGCGTTCCGGCTTCTCGCAACTCAGCAAATGAATCTGGTAACCACGCCGCGAAAGTCCGCTCAGATATGGCAGCACCTGGGACTGCCCCAGTTGATCAGTCATCCCGTCATAGGATATATACAGAATCCCGGCAGAAGAATGTTCCTTCACTAGAGTTCTTGTTTTTGTGTTCTCAACCACCAATGGAGGACTACGAGTACCCAAATCCGGTTGTAAAGATAATCTTCACCACTTTCGAATCTCTTCAATAGCATCTCCACTTCTTTAACCTTTACGATCGAGTATTCCTGTATCCGCGAACTGCTAAGATGCTCATCTATCAGGTGCCGCAACGGCCCCTTCAGCCAGTCTTTAAGTGGAATAGCAAATCCTTTTTTAGGTCGCTCAAACATACCTTGAGGAACCAGTTCGTAAAGGACCCTCTTCATCAGGTATTTGGTTCCGACCGGCTGTCGCAATTTCAGGTTGACGTCGAGATTCAATGCAAATTCAACAAGCCGCAAATCCAGCAATGGCACACGTGTCTCCAATGAATATCTCATACTTGCCCTGTCAACCTTTACCAGCAGATCGTCCTTCAGATAATGCGTAATGTCCCAATATGCCTGGCGTTCTGCTGCAGTTCCGCCTGCGGGCAGGCTATTCAGAGCTCCGAAGTCAAAACTTTGCTCCTGTAGCAACTTCGAAAGTTCCTGCTCACTGAAAAAGTACTGCTCCTGCGAAAAAATATGTGAAGGCAAGCGCTCCGCATGCGGATAATTGAAAATTGCTCCACCACGCTTCATACGATTACTCATTTGCTGCGTAAGCAAATACAATGGCTTCCTGACAGTCCGCAACAGCGGATTGCTCATTCTGTCCGCCCACTGGTACATCCCATATCCATGAAAAAGCTCGTCTCCTCCATCTCCGGACAAAGTAACAGTCACCTTCTGACGAGCCAGTTTTGAGACGAGCATTGTGGGAAAAGCCGATGAATCTGCAAACGGCTCATCATATACGTCCAGGAGGGCGGGAATTTGTTCCAGTACATCATCTACAGATACCATAAACCGATGATGATCTGTACCAAGATGTTTGGCCACAGCTTCTGCGTATTGAGATTCATCATACCGCGGTTCTTTGAAGCCAATGCTAAAGCTGTTTACCCTACCCTTGCTCACCTGACTAGCGACTGCAGTTACCAGGCTGGAATCAATGCCTCCACTCAGGAAAGTCCCCACAGGTACATCACTCACCATCTGATCCTGTACGGAGGAAAAAAGCAAGTCTCTGTAGCTTGCCAACGCCTCTGCTTCACTGCGAGCTGCCCTCCCGGGATAATACTGTTCAGCATTCCAGTACCTTGTAATTTCCATTCCGCCTCCAGGCTCTTTCACTACCGCATAATGCCCTGCAGGAAATTTATGCACCCCCTGATAGATAGTGAGTGGCTCCGGAATATATCCTAGGTGCAGAAAAAACGGGATCGCTTCTCTTTCAACCTTCAGTGCTCTGTTTCGTTTCTGAGTGTAGGTCGCAATAAACTTAAGCTCTGAAGCAAACACCAGTTCACCATCAGCATACTGGTAGAACAGCGGCTTGATGCCTAACTGATCTCTGGCCAAAATGAGCTGTTTGTCCCGTCTGTCATAAATAGCCAGCGCAAACATGCCATTCAACCACGGAAATACCTGCTCACCAAATTCTGCAAACAACTCCAGTACTACCTCGGTGTCACTGTGTGTTCGCCAGTTTACATGCTTTAGTTTTTGCTTCAGTTGCGGAAAGTTGTACACCTCTCCGTTGTACACCATCACATATCGCCCACACGCAGAAACCATGGGCTGGTTGGCTGCTTCATCCAGATCTATAATGCTTAGTCTGCGATGCCCCAGGAATACATGTTCTGTTTCATCGGTCCAGGAGCCTGCTGCATCTGGCCCTCTATGCCTGAGACAACCATTTGCATCAAGCAGCATCTGGCAATTAAGTGGCAAACCTGAAATACTTCCTGCAATTCCACACATAGATTAATGTTTTGGTGGCCCTAGTGCCAGCATTCTCAAGATAACAAGTCCCCTGCGGGAAGCAATTGAAAGAGCATCATGTTTTACTGCCTTTATCAAATGAGTCCACGCTGCTGCTTTGTCACCGTTCATTGCCAGATGCAATGAAACATATGTCTCCCAGTGGGCTGCAATAGTCCTTCTGTATTTTCCGAAAAGCAAATGGACTTTCTCATCTTCAAATGCATACCTCATCGCCAGTTCCATTCGCTTCGTCAATGTTTCCTCTGACACATGCACTACACTGCGGGTATCATGCTGGATAAGCCTGCCCGAGAGACGGTTATCCGTACGCAACCCAAAATTAGCAGCAAGCCGCACCCAGAACTCCCAATCTTCAGAGCCTGATAGTGCCCGGTCCTCATTGAAACGGAAGCTGCTAAATATTTCCCGCTTTAGGAAAACACCCATACAACTAAGTGGATTGCCTTTCACCAGGATCAGGGGATCGTTATCAGGCAAATTCCGGATGGTCCTGTCAACAAGCGTTGTTGTACCGATCTCATAGGCAAGATGGAGAAATGGAGGATAGTTCTTTTCTTCCACAGCAGCAGCGGCATTTGCTAATGCGTTTTCAAACAATAGGTCATCAGAATCCAAAAAAGTGATATAGTCCCCAATTGACTGGTCTGCACCGAAATTCCTCGCCGCAGCCCGTTCAGCATTTTCCTTCTTGAAATAGCGAATCCTGGAGTCATCGAACCGCCCTACCACTTCCCGGGTATTATCAGTACTTCCATCATCCACCACGATGATTTCGTAACGTGGATAGTTCAGCTTTGTAAGTAGCGGCAGGTTTTGCTCCAGGAATGAAGCACGGTTATACGATGGTATGACTATACTAAAAAACAAATCAGACGCGGTCATAAAGTTCCTCCAGCTTTTGCATCATCATTTCAATAGTATAATACTCGGCAGTCTTTCGGGCATTTTGAATAATTCTTTGACGCAGTTCACTGTCAGTCAAAACACGGATTGCACTTTTTGCAACTTCTTCGCTGTCTTTGTAGGGCACTACAAGACTGTTTTCTCCATCCTTTAGAATGTCAACTGCGATGCCTGATCTTGTAGCTACGATTGGCACGCCACTCGCCATTGCCTCGATATACACTTGGCCAAATGCTTCTGAATACGGATCTACCGGAAGGTGCAGCAACAGGTCAAATAAATGATAGGCAGTCGCGATGTCTGATTCGAACGGAATAGCAGCATAGCTTTGCGGCTCCATCGTTTCCAATAGCGCAAAGATCTGCGACGCATAGTCACCTTTTGCGTTGAAAAGCAGCATACGGGCATTGGGAAAATGTGCCCGGATCCTCTGAAAAGCAGGTACCGCAAACTGCACACCCTTCCATTCAGTAAAGCGGGAGATCACACCAATTACCGGTGACGCTCCCATCAGGTTGTATTTCTGGCGTAGAGACTGAAGCTTCTCAGCGTCAGCAGTAGCAAACGCCTCCAGATCAAATCCGTGCGGTATAGAAACGATCTTAGACAGAGGTACTTTCTCCCAGTCAGCAAGTATTTCAACTACGGGCTTAGAGATAGCCACAATTTGAGTTGCCATCCTGTTGGCAAACTTATCCCAATATACCCCTTTTGGAAAGTACACGTGATGTAAAGAGCTGTGGTGTCTGGTGTAAATCCGCGCTTTGACACCAGCAACTCTCGCTGCAGAGAGTCCAAGTATGCAAGCCTGCAATAAATGACAGTGCACCACATCCGGCCGTTCTCGTCGCAGGATGTTATAGATGCTCATCCAGCAGCCAGGCCAGTCCCTCTTTGATTGGCAGACCAGCGTATGTACAACCACCCCTTTGTTTTCCAGGAACTCGCGCAGGCTGGAGGTGGCTACATTTTGAATGAGAATAAACTGCAACTCGAACCTGTCTTTATCGATACGCTGAGCTATCCACTCAAAAGCGAGAGACTTGTCAATATCAGAGACTATATATGTTACCTTTTTGCGCAAAGGCCTGATTACAGATTTACTCGTTTAGGACAGACAGTAGTATTCGCAGTGATTACTGCATCATATAATTTATAACGAATCGAGCTGGGCAGCCAGACCCAAAAGTCAGCATCAATACTACTCACCCAGAACCTGAAGCAAAATAGATTAAGGATCATTTTTTTCCCTGATGCAATTTTTGGAGCAGACGCTAGTTGTTCTCCATGAATTTCAGGGTAATGTTTTAACAGGAGTTCACGTGAATGATTGTAGGATCTCATACGTCGTATGCTATGCACACAGGAGGCGACTTCTATGTGCCAGGCCCAGGCTTTTGAGTCATAATATATGGGGATGCCAAGTATTGTTGCCCTCACCGCAAGATCATAGTCCTCTACGTCCCGCAGAAACTCATTGAATCCCCCCGTCATTCTAAACGTATTGGCTGATACTGAGCAATTGGCTGCAGTGATAAATACATGGTCTGGCGGGAAAGGAATACCATCGAAAGGTGCCAGCTGTTCATTCCATCGATTGCAGATAATCGCTTTAAACTTCTGATAATCCTTCGGAGAAGTGT
>JAFAAT010000269.1 GCA_023426425.1 Bacteroidota bacterium
TGCCAGGTCATTGATGCCAATCCCAAGGCCTACACCCATGATAGGTCCCATGAGCGGTGAAATCAACATCGCCCCGATGATGACTGCCGCTGAGTTGACGTTAAGGCCGATAGAGGCTATGAGAATAGCGAAAATCAGTGCCCAGAGGTTTGCGCCTCTGAAATCAACATTCCTTCGGATAGACTGTATAATTTCGCCTTCTTCGGCTTTGTCATCTTCCAGATTAAAACGATCCCGGATCAGGTTTCTCAGTTCAACAAATACTCTCTTCATTGGTTCTTAGCAAAACCTGCAAAATAGATACTGTTTCGGTAAATGAACTAGAAGATCAGAGAAAAAACATCTTTTAGTTCAGACCTTAAGCAGCCCAGCAGGTTGGACGGAGCATCGTCAGTAACCAGGTCCTGGCGATTTGATGCGTAAATCCGCTCGGACCATTGGGAAGATTTGTGAATTCTTTGGCCGATTAAGTTGGGAAAGTCTGTTAGCTTTGTTATTCAAAGTTCTTTCGCTTATATCAACAGGCTGTCCTGGATAGCCACTGAAAATAGCTGGTGTTTATGAAAGAAAGTAAGGGTGAGCAAGTTTTCGTCGAAGAACGATCGATTGTAAGGAAAATATGGGGGCGCAGCGATGTCATACTTTTCATCTTTGCGGGCGCGGCCGCTGAATTTGCATTGAATAAAGCTGTAGACTGGTTGTATTTTACGGGAAAGCTTCCGTCAGATCCCTTAGGTCGGCTTTTTTCTACCGTTGGGTACGCAAGGAAAATTGTGTTTTCCTCACTCGACGAAGCCAACGAAGCGATCGATACGATTCAGAAAATTCATTCAGCTGTGGAAAAGGCAAGATCGGCGAAGATACCTGATTGGGCATACCGCGATGTGCTGTTTATGCTGATACACTATTCTATTGCTTCCTACGAACTCCTCAGAGAGGAACTAACTTTAGAAGAGAAAGAGGAAGTTTATGACGTCTTTTACAGGGTTGGCGTTCGGATGGGACTAAAAGAACTACCCACTGGTTATCAGGAATGGCTTTCGGCGAGGGACGTCCATATAGACCAGGATCTGCAAAAGAGCAGGTACACATCGGATTTGTTCCGACAATATCAGAAGCATCTAGGCTGGTTTCGCTTCCGCATCCTTATCGAAGGACAAAAACTGGTAGTACCCGCACGTGTGAAAGAGCTGCTCGGGTTAGGCCAGGTTTACTTTCTACTTCCTGTCGTTTACGTCTATAGATTCAGCAGGCGGCTCGGACTTGACAAACCTTTACGAAACATGCTACTTCCAGCTGCATATAAAGAGCAAATCAACCGGCTCGATGTGAATTCCTGATAACAGTGGGCGCTGAATGTGCAAGTTCCCGGCTTTTGAAAATGATCACCGTTCAGGCACTGGTGGGAATGTCTAACTTTGAACTTGCCAAACACATCCCGACTGTCATGCTTTCCCAACATATTCTTGAGCTCACAGGTACTTTCTTTTTTGCAGTCTCTGGGGCAATTGCCGGAAGTAAATATGAAATGGATTGGTTCGGGGCAGGGTTTGTGGCCTTCATTACTGCTATTGGTGGTGGCAGTCTGCGGGACATACTTTTAGGAAGCTATCCTTTGGTATGGATTCAGGATATCAGCATTTTGTACACTATCCTGGCTGCAATAATCTTTACTCACCTGTTCTATGATCTCGTCGTGCATCTGCGAAAGACAAGATTTCTTTTCGACACATTCGGCATTGCTTTGTTCACTATTGTAGGCACCGAGAAAGCTTTGATGCTGGGGGTTAGACCGGAAATAGCCGCTATGATGGGTATGTTCTCTGCTGTGATGGGTGGGGTTATTCGTGACATCCTGACGAATGAAGTGCCTGTAATTTTCCGGAAGGAAATTTACGCCAGCGCCTGTCTTGCCGGCGCTGCGGCCTATCTTGTACTTGACTTTTTTTTCGATTCAAGGTTGCTAAACCTGATCGTTTCCACTGGGGTTATCATCACAATCCGGCTGCTTGCCGTAAAATACCAGTTATCATTACCTGGCTTCAGAAAACAAAGGGGAAGGAGAAACTAGTCCTGCCGTTATTCCCGTTCGATAACAAATTTGCGATGAAACAGCGCAGCGACGATCCGAATTGTAGTATTTTTGAAGTATGGAGAGTAACAGGCTTGTAAAACTGTGGATTGTAGATGATGACAGTGCGGACCGCGAATTGTTAGTTGAGGCTTTGGATGAAGCAAACATGCCTTATGAGATCGATTCATTCACCAATGGGCAAGAGCTTTGCATGCATCTCGCTTCGTGCGATACCCGAAAGTTTCCCAACTTTATTCTGCTTGACCTGAACATGCCGGTAATGGACGGCAGAGAAACACTTAAACAAATAAAGGGATCTGAACAGTATAGGGTAATCCCAGTATTTGTTCTTTCTACTTCCAACTCTCAGAACGATATTCAGCTTAGTTATAACACAGGCGCTAATCTATTTCTTGTCAAACCCATGCATTTTGAAGAGTTGTGCAGTATTGTGAAATCTCTTCTTTCGTTATTTCGCACGGGAGTAGCGCAAATCGGAGTGTAGATAGTGGTGTAACTTTTTTACATGTACTGAAGCAGGGGTTTTGGGACTCGCCAAGTCATTGTTAATGAGAAGACTTGCCATTTGTGGGCATGATATTCCCCACGCTGAGAATCACCTATGGAACAAACTCTAAGCTTGGAAGATACGGTAGAAAGGCTCAAAGCAAAACTATTCGAGGAGGAGGCAGCCAACCAGGTTAAGAGCGAAATACTACAGTTGCTTGAAGAGACAAGTAAAGCCATTACTTCAGAAGTTGAACTAGAGAAGCTGGTCCAAAGGATCACTGACAAAGCCACAGAATTAAGCCATGCACAATTTGGAGCTTTCTTTTATAATGTTGAGAAAGAAGAAAAGGAATATCTGCTGTACACAATCTCCGGGGTCCCAAAGGAAAATTTCACAAAGTTTCCTCTGCCTCGTGTAACAAAGATATTTGCACCCACTTTTGAGGGTAGAGGAACAGTCAGGTATGATGATGTGACAAAGCAGCCCCATTATGGCGACAATCCGCCGTACCACGGTATGCCAAAGGGGCACCTCCCAGTGCGAAGCTACCTTGCTGTACCGGTTATTTCACCTATTAACCAGTCAGTGGTAGGCGGACTTTTTCTCGGACATGCAGAACCGGGTGTGTTTACAGAAAGAGAACAAAAAATCGTTGAAGGTATTGCCCTACAAGGTGCAATAGCCATGGGTAATGCCAGGCTGTTTGAAGAAAAGAAGCTTGCGGAGGTCTCTCTCAGGCACCAGAAAGAGCTCTACCGCAACATTCTCAATTCAACATTTGATAGTATTCTAATCCTTAATCCCGACGGAACGATAGCTGAAGCGAACGAAGTCACATTGCAGCTTTTTGACAAAAGGAAAGAACAGTTAACAGGTAGGAGTATCCGCGAACTACTTGTGTTTTTTGATCCGAGAATTCTAAACGTTGAACTTTTAAGTGAAAACCCTCTCTCATTCAATTCCCAGGGGTTAAAGCAGTCAGTCGGAATAATTGATATTGAATGCAGGGCGCGAGTGTTCTCCTATAGAGATGCACCACATGTTCTTGTTGTTCTTCGAGATATTACCGAACAAGTACGAGCAGAAAACGACCTTAAGAAAAGCCGAAAGTTTTCGGAGACGATTTCTGAAACCTCGCCTGTGGTTCTATGGCTTACCAATGAGAATGGCGAATTGAGTTATATCAACTCTCTTTGGTGTAAATGGACGGGCGCAGACATACAGGATCAATACGGATTCGGATGGTTTGAGTTCATTCATGAAGAAGACCGCCAGATGGTACTAACGCAGTTTAAGCTCGCTTTTGAACGGAGATTGTCATTAGACCTGGACTTCAGAGTTGTAAGTCGAAATGGGAGTTGTCGGGATGTAAACCTGAAAGCTGAACCGGTAGCAAACGTCAATAATTTCTTTTCAGGTATGGCAGGCTCTATCTCTGATATCACAGAAAAGAAAAAGATTCAGCGTGAGCTTGATGAAAAAGATGAAGAGGCGAAAAGAATGCTTGAGATACAGGTAAAGGAGCGAACAGCAGACCTGGAAAAGACTAATGATGAACTGCTACAGTTTACAAGTATCGCCAGCCACGACCTGAAGGAGCCCGTTCGTAAGATATCCATATTTGCAAAAATGTTGCGCAATGAACTGATAGCTACGGCGAAGGAACGTGAACTAAAGCGGTTGGATAACATTATTAATTCGTCTGACCGAATGATGAATCTTATCAATGAGTTGCTCACGTTTTCCCGTCTTTCACATGCGGAGGTCAACTATGCTCAGCTTGACCTGAATAGTATCGGACATACTGTACTTGATGATCTGCAGCTTGCTATCGCATCGAAAGATGCTAAGATTAGGATGTCCTTACTTCCTACGATGGAGGGAATTAGCCTGCAGCTTGGCCAGGTATTTCAGAACCTCATAAGTAATTCCCTCAAATTCAGCAAACCAGGACATGAGCTGACTATTAATATTCATAGTGAAGATTTGGATGGCGAACGGTTCAAGCTAGTTTACAGTGACACGGGCATTGGATTTAATAACGCATACGCAGAAAAGATTTTTAATGTTTTCCAGCGTTTACACACGCGTGATGAATATGACGGAACAGGTATTGGACTCTCAATAGTGAAAAAGATTATTGTGCAGCATAACGGAACAATTTCAGCGAAGGGAGAAGAAGGCAGAGGTGCAGAGTTTACGATAACGCTACCGTATAAGCAACCGGCCCGCTCAGGTAAAGGCGGGCCAGTGTAGGCTTTGATTTTCAGGATTTTATGTCAATTGTTTATCGCTAAGTGCAAGAGTCTCATGCACTAACTTTCTTGCTTCAAGTCTCATCTCCATCCAGTCCATGACCAGCTCTGCAAAGCCCTTTAGAACTTTACGTTGTTCCTCTGACAAAAACCTTTGTTTCTTGTCGATTATGCAAAATGTTCCCAGTCTGTGACCATCTTTGGTTATCAACGGCGCGGCTGCATAAAACTGCAAACCAAACTCACCGGCAACCAGAGGATTTGCCAGCGTGCGTGGGTCGTTTTTTGCATTCTCGACCACATAGACTTCGTCGCTTAACATGGCAGACGTACAGAGTCCCGGACCTTTGTCGATTTGCTGTATCTCGAGTCCATAATGTGATTTAAACCAGATTCGATCTTCATCCACAAGACTGACTATCGCAATAGGAATATTAAAGATTACAGAAGCCATTTCTGTCATCCTGTCGAATGTACCATCAGGTGGTGTGTCCAGGATTTGGTAGCCACGCAGAGCTTCCAGCCTTGCTTGTTCGTTGATAATGCCGTCCATAAGTTTAAAGATTTGGCAAAAAGACACAAAACAAGTGCCAGCTGAGCTATTGATCATTTGGACTACTACTAAGAATCTACAGTCACAGCCGTTTTGTAACCAATAATACAAGACTTGAAGTGTGACCTACTAAAATATCCGCGACACATGCAGCTACATATTTGCAAACTGTGAATCAATGTCACCTACTTTTTCCGTCGGGATTGATACCTGAGACCAACAAGCAAAGAGACGAATATCGAAGGGTTTGGACGGTAAATTTTACTGTAAGACCTTCAGCATCTTTTCTCCAAATTCCGGCTGATTGAGCTTTGAGCCGGTAACCAGGGAGGCGAAATGCTCCGCTGCAATCTCTTCCGGATGCAGTATGTATTGTGTATTTACACTTATCTGCCTGAATAGATCCGGCACATCGTTGAGGGCCAACATCAAAGCCCTACCCTCCTCAATCAGAGGCTGCTTATTGCTGGTAGGCCCTTGTAATACCAACAGGCCCACTCCTGCAGCCTCACTCAGACTAAATCCCGGAAAATATTCTTTAGTGGAATATAGCAAGAGCGTCCCGTCCACTGACCTGCCTTCTGTTTCAACAGTAATATAATGCTCAAGTACAGGACAGTCCGGATTGGTTATTGCATGTGGCACTGCAGTTTTATAGTCTATGGCGTTGCAAGGCTTAAAACCGAAAACCTCATAAATTGCATCTCTCACTGAAGGATTGTTCCTGCTGAATACGTGGAAGAGTTCATGAGCCACAAGGTGACTACTTACTTTTTCATCAGCAAGATTCAACATAATCTTGTTAGACCTGGTCCATCCGGCAGCGCCAAACTCAGTGGTTCCAGCTGTGCTAATGATAAAGATGGTATCAGGCAGATTCAGCTTAATCTGATGCTGCTCAACCGCAGATTCGATCTCTCCAAATACCTCCTGCAACTTTGAAATTGATTCTGTTGTCCAGTTCCTTGTATCTTTTGCTGCTTCCCGGAGGTAATCTCCCTCAGTCAATCCGTTCTTGCCGAAACGGATCGTCAGGTCGAATGGACTTAAAGACCTCGTATATTCATCTGAAGCACTGTTCAGCGCCGAACCATCTGCGCTGTCGGCTACGGCGATTGTGATACCCAGCGATTTGAAATGGCTAGTCTTCGCAAATATTTCCTGCGTACCTGCAACCAGGGCTAATATGAGTAACACAGATCTTCTGAACATAACTAGAAGTGATTTCAGGAAAGTTATGGATAGTTTAATTTGAATCAAAGAATTTGAGGAGGCTTGATGAGCCTGCGTTGGATCACGTCAGATTCCCACCAATCATGCTCTATCAACGTAGGCGTCGCCTGCAAGGTGAGATCCGTCATGTAACCGTTTGAAAATATGCTGCTTCCTACCGTCGGTACTACGCAGGTTAAACCTGCTGTGTGTTGCCCAGGTAGTCCCCGATCTACGGTGGTTAGGCAGTGCAGACTGCGGACAGTGCTTAGTTATTGCTAACGCCTGGTTAACCGGTTGCAAAGCCAGCGTTAACCCGGCCAAAATAGTTGCACCATCTCCGCCGCGGGTGAATCTTTGCATCATCAAACGAAACAAAAACAAAAAACAAAACAAACTCAAAAACAAACGTTATGAAGAAGATCATCATCGCAGCAGCTTTCATCGGATTCACTACAGCAGCTAATGCTCAGAACACTCAAAACGCTTCAGCCAACGCAAGTCAGACTGTGCAGCTCCAACTGAGCAATGCGCTGGAAATCTCTTTCACCTCTAACAACAACGCTACAGGATCTACAGTGAGCCTTCCTTTCTCTACAGTAGCTCATTATGCTGCTGGTGTAGAAAGTGCTGAGCAGGAACTGAAGGTTCGTTCTAACAAGAACTTCACTGTAACTGTAAAGACTAACAACGCAAACTTCACTTTCTCTAATGGTGGTTCGGTTTCTTCTTCTAACATGCC
>JAFAAT010000284.1 GCA_023426425.1 Bacteroidota bacterium
TCGCCGAAACCTGTGAGCGGACCCAGGGAAAGTGATACTATTAGTGTAGGCTGATGTGTTTTTGTACCTTTAGATATTGTGAATGGATATTCGAATTCCAGCTCAAAGGGGTAGTAGTTCAGATTCAGCATAGGATAAAGTTAGGGATAGTGGGAGGAATGGGAAGGCGGGTAGAGTAGCGAGATTGTTTAAACTGAAAAAAAAATGTCATGAAAAAACTAGTACTAGTGCTGCTGACAAGTTCCTTGCTCCTTTTATCGGTGACAGAAAGCTATAGTCAGTTTGAGCGGAAAACGTTTGCGCTTGAAGTGAATGCAGGAAATTTATTTCTGCCTTCGGTAGAGAGAGATGCACCGCTGAAGCCTTTGAGGGAGACGGTTGGTTTAACGCTGAAATACCGGCTTACTGAGAATTTAGTTGCCGGTGTTTCGTTCCATCACTGGATGAACTGGCACAAAATCTTTGGGGGAATGGCCCCTATTAACCCCAACGGCTATTATGAGGACTTGGGTCCTGTTTCTTCCTGGAAGAGGGGCGATATACAAAAGCGCTTCAACTATAGCTTTCTCGATCTGATGGTGGGTTACAGCACGTCTTTATCTCCTCGACAAGAGATTTATTTGATGGCGGGCGCTTCCTTTGCTGCAGGGGATGCAATTGTGATTTACGAAAATTATATAAATCCAGGGGATGATGACTGGAATATGGTTACAGGCATTGAGCGCCGATCTCATTTTGGAGCTAGCGCGCTGACTGGCTATAACTATTGGTTTCCATACCTAAAGCTGAGTGTGGGTTTGTCCGCCGGCTTTAAATACTATTCCGGCATTCCTCTTCAGTTATACACTGATCTGCGTGTAGGTTTTTATTTTAAACTGCGGAAGACGGGTTCCGGAGATTGACTCAGGACCTGATCCAGCCCCAACTTTCTGTTTTCGTACTATTTTTACGTCGGCTCAAGGCTCCTTGAAGATGAACATAGGGTATGTTCATATTGAAAAGCTTGCCCTCAAAAACTACTATGCCTCATGAGAATTTTGTTTACCTTTTTATTCCTCGCCTTCTTCAGTACTGCCTCAGCAAAGCAGAACATCTCTGTCACATTTTCGCATACTTCACTCACGGTCAACGGGAGACTGCAACTGCCCGATGGTTCCGGACCATTCCAGGTTGTGGTGATAAATCCTGGTACGGGTGCAAATGACAAAGACGGAACGCTGACACTTACGGGTGGGAATGCGCTTTGCCTGTTCCCGGGCATTCACGGCAACACACTTACGCCCTATCTCGGCCTCAGCGAAGCCCTCTCAGATTCAGGCTATGCTGTCCTCACCTATGACAAGATCGAGTACACCTATCCCAATCCCTCACCCATCAGCTTCGAAAGACTATGGCTGCCTGTGGAGAGTGCTATCAGGTATCTGAAGACCCGTTCGGACATTGATACCAGCAACATTATTCTTCTTGGCCACAGCGAAGGCTCTAGCATCATTCCCTTCATAGCCAGAAAGTTTCCGGAAGTGAAAGCACTTATTTCCCTTGCTGGTCCACGCCGGCCTCTCGACACACTCCTGGCTTACCAGCTGGAGAATATTGCTACTATCTGCAACGGTGACGTTCAGGCTGCAATCAATGATGGCAACCAGATATTGCAGTATGTCTCCGACATACGTAATGGGCTCTGGAACATCTCAACGCCACCGCTGTTTGGTGTGTCAGCGGCGGTATGGAGCGACTATTTCAAGGTCGTCGATTCGGTAGCCATCAACTACAACATAGCCAACAGGAAAACGCTTTTCATTGGACTGGGTGACGATATCAATGTACCGGTGAACATCGAGTTGCCACGTTTTCAGCAGGAGGTTTCAATCAACGCTACTTACTACAACCTGCCGGGCTTAAATCACTACCTCACCACAGCATCGACCCCGTCTACATCTGAGGCATTAACCGACACAATTGTCTACTGGCTGCGAACTAATATCTTTCCCTTGTCCGTTGCGGAACTACCTGCTGGTGAGGAAGGAATAACTGTGGTCGTCAATGAGGACAATGTATCCATCAACACAGTTGACGAACTGATCACCGGTGTGGTGCTGACGGATGTAGCCGGCAGAGTTCTTAATGCCCTGGAGCCCCGGAGAAGGTCTATTGAGCTGCCATTACCTGAGCAGGCTGGAGTGTTCATTCTCTCGGTGCAGACAAATAAAAGAAGCTATGTGAAGAAATTCACGCGAGTGGGATATTGAAAACTTCAGCTAGAAATACTGAGCCTAAAGAGAAACCCTAAGCTTTTCTTCAGCTTAGGGTTTCTTCTAGTTATTGCTTAACGATCTTCCCTGTCTGCACTGCCTCCCCCGCGCGGCTAATGTGGTACACATATATTCCACTTACAAGTTCTCCCAGATCAATTTGTTGCTCGCTCTCATAGATCGGTCTTGTCAACACCCTGCGGCCGGTGAGGTCGTATAAGTCCAGCCTCATCTCTTGTTCCACCCTGCCCTTGACAGTTATCTGCCTGTCCACAGGGTTTGGATAGAGTTCGAACTTACTGGCATTCACAAAGGATTCAGCATTATAGATGTTCACAGGGAATCCTGAATGCGGATCAATCAGAAATGCAAACAGATTGATGCTGTCGAACGGCGCACCCTGGGGACATAAATGTCCCCAAACCACTAAATCCCCATCACTAGTAACGCGGAAGCCAAAAGGCCCTGCGTTATAGTAAGGGTTTACCAGCGTATGCTTTTTCTTTTCTGCCAGGTTTGTATCCAAGATCACTATTTCCAATGCGCTCTGCAAATTCTGGCACGGGTTGAATGCTGCAAAATTATTTTCATCATTTCCTGCGTACACAAAAATCAGCGTTGAATCATCCAGGAATTGCACTGCATCACCCGCCGTTCTTGCAACTATATCTATTGAAGTGTAGGATCCATTGCGCAGGGTGTTGTAAGAGGTATCCATTACGATACATGTGTCTCGAAACCGGCCTTTGTACACACCAATCTTGTGGTTATTCTGTGAGGGGTTGGAGAAATAATTGGCCATCGATTTCGAAACGAAGTAGTAACTACTGCCTTTCTTCCGCACTTCAGGTAGGTCTTTCATGCCCAATTCATAAGTTGCAGTGGAGTCCCAGAAAAAATACCGTCTGCGTTCTGGGCTATCATAGTTGTCATGTACATTCAAAACTGCAAGAAAATTAGTATAGTAGGTACCTGGAGTTTGAGTCCCAAACGCATGCGTGGAAACAATTATGTTTCCGCTGTCGTCCGTAGATATATCGGCTATCTTCTCCATCCATGTCGGTGAAGCCCAAGGGTCAGGGTTCAGCCGTTTGCGTACTACAATTGGAGTGTCTGTAACTCTGTTGTAAACGCTATAATACATAAGCCGACCCCATTGAGGTGGTTTTGAATACTCTTCAAGAAGTACATAAACCTGCTCATTAAATTCAATCATCGCCGTGCCATAATTTTTGAATGTATCCTCAACATCAAACAGCCACTTACTGCTGATCTGCTGAAGTTGTGCATCATATTTATGAGCATAGGCTGCGTAGTGATAGATATCCGCCGGTTGTTCATGCCAAAGGCTGAATACTATGCAATGAACCGTATCATTGATGACGGCCAGATTATTGATGGTGTAGAACGTGTCCGCTGTTTTGGGGAAGTCAAGAGTCACAGCAGTGAGCGTTTGTTTGTCAATCGATACCAGCCGAGCCGAATGGAAAGGGAATCCTGTTTGGTTGATCAGGCTGTAGCTGACAGAAAAAAAATACTTGTCCGCCGTTTCTCCAAATCCAGTCGCCACACTGGGTAATGAATCAATCCGCTGAGGGTTTAGTATGTTTCCGGGCTGGGAGTAGGAATGCATGATCCAGCTGCAGAGAAAAAATGGTGTTAGAAGAAGTTTTTTGAACATGGAGAGCTGTTTTGGCCAACGGCGGATAGTAGATACAAATATATGCTATTTGATTGCTGGTGCCAGCCTTCCCTAATTGCTCCCGTGCTTAATGCCCTATATCAAACCTGCCTTCACGAACCTGCTTGACCGCGCCAGATTCTGTATCTATGGCATCAAACCAGAAGGTGCCGGAGATGATGCCATTAATGGTATCGAAAACTCTGATATGAATTTCTCCGGTAAAGGGTTTCACTGTATGAAACGTGGTATCATTGTTAAATCTTGCAGAGTTATTCGATGTCAGATAGCTATCAAACTCATAGATTGAATCTTGTTTGATAAACGTGCTGTCTAAAATAATTCCAACTGTCCGCTGGCTTATAAAATCAGTTCCTCTAAGTCTAAAAGATCTTTTTCCATTATGAAGTTCATAATCACATTGCAATGGAATAGAGATACTGCCAAAATGCTTTCTGGCTACCAGTACTTCACCATTCACCAGGCAGCCAAACGTATTTGCTCCTTTCTCGGTATACGCGGGCAGCTTGTTAGGTGGGGTAAAGGGGTTTCTGTCGTCGTCGCAGGAAGTGAATAGGACAAGCAGAAGGGCGATAAATCGCCTGGATAGATTAATAGGGCGCATGGCAGCTTGGTTTTCCAGGCTGTAAAACTAAGGAGTTGTGCGGTCACGCTCTACATTTCACTCAACCGCATTTTTCAATTCATACTGGACACCGACGACGTTGTGATTTTGCAGTCAGAGCATCTTGGTAGTGACAACACGAAGAGACGTTTTCCACGCGTTTTTAACTCGTCTATATCAAAGCTCCTATATGGAGTTAATATGGAATTGGTATTGAAGTGGTATGGAGGGCGTATGGATTGGGGGGCTGAGCTAAGCTCAGAGATTTAGGGCGGCAGTTTGCAGCTATTTATTCCCTATTCATACGAATTTGCATAAAAAGTAACCCACTGCTACTGGTTTAGGCCCCTCATTCAAACTCCTTCAAAAAATAGGTAATCTCCCCTT
>JAFAAT010000302.1 GCA_023426425.1 Bacteroidota bacterium
GGTCTATGCTTTTACTGAGAAGTTCTTGTTGCCATTGTCGCATGATGAGGTGGTATATGGCAAGGGGTCGATGATCAATAAGATGCCGGGGGATGAGTGGCAGCAGTTTGCGAATTTGCGATTGTTGTACTCCTATATGTTTGGTCATCCTGGTGCCAAGATGATTTTCATGGGGGGAGAGTTTGCGCAAAGGCATGAATGGCGTCATGACTTCAGTCTTGACTGGGACGAGAACAATAACCCTTTGCACAACGGAATACAGAAATTACTGAAAGCGCTAAACGAATTATACAGGACAGAGCCAGCACTTTATGAGAATAACTATTCCTGGGAAGGGTTTGAATGGATAGACATCAACGACTGCGAGAACAGCGTGTTTAGCTGGATTCGAAAAGGCCGGAACAGGGAGGATGATCTTGTTTTTGTGGGCAATTTTACGCCGATGTGCCGGGAGAACTACCGGATAGGTGCTCCGGCAAGGGGAGTCTACAAAGAAATATTCAACTCTGACGGTCCAGAGTTCATGGGTAGTAACTGCCATAATGAGGAATTCCTGGAGACAGCTCCGATTCCTAAGCACCACCGGACACATAGTTTGTCGTTGACATTACCGCCGCTGGGACTGATCGTGCTGAAGAGGGTGAGTAAATAGGAGAATTTTGAATAACCTGAATGCCGTCTGGAAAATCTTTGTCCAGACGGCATTTTACGTCTGAGGGTAGGGCTTTTTTACCTGGACACATCCCCGGGCATCTGGTTAAAGTTTGTTAAGTGCTTGTTATTTGGTGCTTTTTTCTATCTGGAATAGATATATGAAAGAATATTTACGTCCTCAATTTTCACCGGATCTGCTGTTGTGAAGGAAAATACGTGTGTTGAAAGCAGCAAGTTCTGGAAGAACAAAAAAAAAGACACACGTATGAAGTGGAAAAACAGCCCATCCACCGGACTGCAGTTCTGTAAAACATTCCTGGCGATGCTACTGTGCATAACGAACAGCCAGAGCTCTGCACAGGATTTTTATCCAGGGGGACTGCGCGTCAATGGAACAGTCCGCGCGATAGAAAGCGACGAGACATACACATACATTGGGGGAAATTTTACATCGGTGCAGTATAATGTACGGTACGGATTGCAGTCTACTACTACTAGTCCTTTGCCTGACAGGCGTTTTCCTGAAGTAAATGCTCCTGTAATGGCATCAGCCCCTGACGGTGCCGGAGGCTGGTACATTGGAGGTTATTTTTCAACTGTTGGTGGAATTCAACGCAATTACCTCGCGCATTTACTTGCTGACGGCACTGTGGACCCGGTTTGGAATCCTAGTGCTGACGGACTGGTGAGTCACATTCTGGTTGACGGAAATGACATCTATGTAGGAGGAAGTTTCAATTCCGTTGGCGGTGCACCCAGAGATTATGTTGCTAAGCTTAATAGTACAGACGGGGCAGCCGATCTCAGTTGGAACGCTGATCCGGACGATGCGGTGTTCGAGCTGGCTGTCTCTGGTGGACAGCTATATATGGGAGGATATTTTACAAACATCGGAGGACATCAAAGACGCTACGTAGCACGCACGAATCTCACAGACGGAGCTGTAGACACCAACTGGAATCCCGCACCCAATGGTCCCGTACTTGCTATTGTAGAAGGGGGATCTGAGATATATATTGGCGGCTATTTTACCGAGGTCGACAGCGTTGGCAGGAGATATATTGCCCGCGTAAATAGTACTGATGGTGCGGTTGATCCTGTATGGGATCCAAGTGCTAACCAATATGTACGTGTAATAGGTATCGATGGGGCAGATCTATACATAGGAGGCGCTTTTGATAGTGTGGGTGGTCAGCAACGAAACAGGCTTGCAAAACTGAGCAAAAGCACGGATGTTGCTGATGCTACCTGGAATCCGAATGCAGACGGCGAAGTGAATTCGCTGGTTATAACTTCCTCTTTTGTTATGGCTGGTGGAGAGTTTAATAATGTGGGAGGACAGGCATTAAGCTACCTTGTGAAAATGAACAAGACTGACGGATCACCTGATTCAGATTGGGTCCATCAACTTAACAGTGATGTTACTTCTCTTTCAGTTTCCGGGGCAAACATCTATATAGGCGGATATTTTTATGAGGTGGGAGGAAGAAATGTGAACCATCTCTTGAGAATCCATAACAGTACCGGCGCACTGGACACAAACTGGAACCCTAACGCAAGCAGTGATGTTCTGGATATAGAACTCGCAGGTCCCTATGTATATGTTGGCGGTTACTTTACAACAGTCGGAGGTGAAAACAGGAATCATATCGCGCGTCTTGATACAATCGACGGTTCTGCGGATGCTATTTGGAACCCGAATTCAAGCAACGTCGTTCACGCAATCAAGGCGGATGGCACCTCAGTATTTGCAGGCGGGAATTTTACGAATATTGGTGGTGCATCGCGACTAAACCTTGCTAAACTGAATAGCACAGACGGTGCAGTAGATGCCGGCTGGGATGCTGGAACCGACGGAATGGTTGAAACATTGCTACTGGACGGTTCCGACCTATACGTTGGGGGATACTTCAACAATATCGGCACAGAAAATATCAGATTCGTCGCGAAGCTGGATGCTGCAACTGCGATGGTTGATACAAACTGGAATCTTTACCCGGACGCGCCTGTGGTGAGTTTAGGGCATGATGGTACTTCTATTTACCTAAGCGGAATGTTTAGCTCAATTGACAGTACGACCAGAAACTATGTGGCGAAGGCTGACAAAGCTACCGGGACTGTGGATGGTATCTGGGACCCTAACGCAGATAGTTATGTTAAGTCTTTCCACATCGACGGTAGTGACGTGTATGTGGCTGGTTATTTTTCAGTGATAGGTGGAGGCGCTATGGATTACCTCGCGAAAATTGATGGGATCACGGGCCAGCTTGATACTTCCTGGTCAACCGATCTAACCGCGCCGATACTTGTATTGAAGGAAAACGAGGCAGGCCTCAATATAGGTGGGCACTACTTTCTAAACGGCAATGTGGTATTGGGTGCGTATGCTGTCATAACCACTGATGAAGTTTCCTGGGTGGGGTCAACAGATGTAAATGGAGACGACTGGAATACCGCGGTAAACTGGTCCAGGGGATTTGTTCCTACGAATAGCAATAATGTAAGAATTCCGTTCCCACTCAGCGCCGGGCATCCATACCCTGTGATATCTACAGGTGATACTATGGCTGCTAATGGATTGAATATTGAGTATGCTGCATCAATTACTATTGATTCCGGTGCAAGGTTATCTGTAATAGATACGGTCGTCGTTAATGGTTATGTAATAGGTGAGGGTTACCTGGCTCTTGAAGGAAGTACTGCACAGGTTCTTTCAGGTAATGGTAGGCTTAGCAACCTGGAACTAAACAATAGTGCAGGTGCCGCGATTACAAGTGGTGATACTATTCGGATTTCAGAAACCTATTTGCCTGTAAGTGGTGTATTGAATACAAATGGTGGATTAGAATTGTTGTCAGATTCGAATGGTACGGCAGCAATACTGGCGCCGGTCTCCTGCCCGGGCACTTATATCATTGGCAACGTCACCGTTAATACTTTTGTTGGTGGCGGATATCGTTCTTACCGTTTCCTCGGACATCCGTTCAGCAATACCCGTGCGCTCACTGAGCTTACTGATGATATCGATGTTACAGGAAACGGCGGTGCCGCCAATGGCTTCACGACTACAGGCACTAACAATCCTTCTTCATTCTGGTTTGACACTCCCAACGGGACTAACAACAGCGTAAATGATGTAATCGGCTGGGTGCCCTTCACAAATACCAATGGGCTAGGCAGTAACTCCTGGGAGAAGATGGAAGCTATACGGGTGATGGTTAGAGGATCAAAAGGAGAAGGCTTGCTGGGACAGGTGTATACGCCAGGTGATGTAACCATCGACATGCGTGGACAGATCAATCAATGTGATGTAGTACATACTCTGGCTACAAACCTTGACACTGCCAAAAGAGGATATAACCTGATCAGCAATCCTTATCCTGCGCCGATAGACATTACTTTAGCATCAATCGAATCTAATGTCGGAGATGCTTTTTATGTCTGGGAACCAAGGGCCGGGGCCGGAGCGGGTGCCTATGTTCCAGGTTCCTTTACATTACTCGGCTCCTATGTATTGCCAGCCAATGCCGGTGTATTCGTTTATACGCTTCCCAATACGCTTGGAGACAATAATATTACTTTTTCGGAATCGATGAAGACCAGGGATACGGCTTCAAATACTGTATTCAAGACAACAACTGGTATAGCCGGTGATGGCATTCAGTTGCAGGTTCTGAGTCAGACTAACAGTATTTACTGGGACAGGCTTTATATCTTGTTTGACAATCAGGCTTCGCCGTCAGTAGACAAATACGACGCCTACAAGTTTATAAATCCTGGACTGGATTTCTATACTCTTACCGGAAGTAGTAAGCTATCCATCGATGCGCGACCACTGGTATTGAACAGTACTGTGCCCTTGGGCTTGAGAACAGACTCAATTTCTCAGTTCACGATAAAGGTGGCTGATTACAACCTTTCAGGCGCACAGCTGTACCTGATAGACAAATACCTGAACCAGTCAATGCCACTATCTGTAGGTGCTGAATACCAGTTCCAGGTCACTAGCAACCCGTTGAGTAAGGGAGACAACAGGTTTGAAATAGGAGTTGGCACAACGAGTGTGGGGTCTGTAAACAGTTCGAAAGCACTGTCAATGACTTTATCTCCAAACCCGGTGACGGATTTGCTGACGGTTAGATTTGAAACTCTTTCTGAGGCCAGTACCCTGGTTACAGTCCGAAACGTGGTAGGACAGGTCATTTATCAGTTTGAACAGAAAAAGGAGCGCAACGGCCAAATACAGATTCCTGTGCGTGAACTTTCAAATGGTGTGTACACAGTCACAGTGAGTAGCAGTGGTTACACCAGTAGTCAAAAATTTGTAAAGCAATAGCATAGAAAACTATGAAACAGCTAATTTTTAGAGTAGCTACTTCGGTCCTGGCGATGATCCTGCCGGTCATCATGTTTGCACAGGATGGTCCTCCGGGATTCGGCAATGGTGTTTCTGATGTCGGAGGCGGTGGTGGAGGCGCAGGTGTTCCCATTGATGGCGGACTCGGGCTTTTGATTGCTGCCGGCGTGGGGTATGGTGTGAAAAAGTATGTTGACAGCCGTAAGGCGGCGGGACAGAAAGAGGTAAGCGGGAAGTAGAAACAGATTTGGCTTATAGCTTCAGCAGAATCTGAAAAGATGCTGCTGAAGCTTTGTTTATGAAAGAACGGATGAAAACAAAAGCATTTGATCTAAGGAAGCCATTTGATGGCATCCCAAGAGGCTTGATAATATTTCTGATAAAAGGACTGGCAATGTTTGTTTTGTGGCGGTGGCTCTACGAAACCATTCTTGCCCCATCAGGTACTCCTGATCATGAATTGACACAATGGCTGCAAAAGGCCACCTGGTACGTCCTGCAGCCATTTTACCCAACTGTGGCTATGGAGGGCTATGCGCTACTAATAGACCAGGAACAGGTGATTACGTTTACTACTGGTTGTAACGGGCTTGAGCTAATGGTGCTATATCTCGCGTTCCTCCTGTGTTTGCCATCCGCGCCACTAAGGATGCTGAAGTTTGCCATCGGCGGACTCGTCCTGATTAACCTGTTGAATATAGCCCGGTGTACAGGTTTGGCAATTTGGGCCCACTATCATTGGCCTTTGTGGGATTTTATGCATCATTACCTCTTCAAGATGGTCATCTACGGGGTCAACTTCTATCTTTGGGTTCTTTACAGCAAATCGAATGTACTTTTTAAAAAGTAGGTATATTCTGGTTGCAGTACTGATATCGCTGTTGACATTAAGCTATTTGGAAGCGGCGGTGAGTCAATCAGCAACAATTGGGGAGAGCAGCAGGAAAACGACCTATGTTGTCTTACTCTCCTCGGTTGCTGCAGTGGGCTTTGCCTATTGGCGAAGTAAAACGCCTGCCTGGATGAGAAAAGCTTGGATCGCGGTCTATATACTTGTATTTGTTGTTCTATTTCTAGTTGGGTTTTTACAGACAGGTATTACAGTTTTCGACAGCGATTTTCTCGATCAGGTCCGCTACTTCCGTGTGTTTTTTACCAGTCCACTGCCATTTCTGCTTTCGGTTCTAATCTCCCGGATCGACTTTTCCCCAAGAGAGCAGAAAGACAACTGATGTGCCAATTGTCACATAAATTTTACAGTCGCTTTGAGGTGTTTTTTCTGTCTAAGTAGGCGTGAAGACCTCTTTTATGCATAGAATACTCAAACTAGTCGCTTTCTGTTTGTTATTGATCCCTGTAAATATATCAGCACAGGATATGATGGTATGGATAGAAAATAAAGGGCAGCTACACCATCCGGATGGTACGCCAGCCAATGAAGTGTTCTACTATGCGCAACTTAGCGGACTCGATCTTTTCCTGACGCGTGACGGGTTAAGTTATGTTGTGAAAGAAAGGAAAAAAAAGGAGCAGAAGATAAAGGGTGAGGAACGCAGGAAGGAAAGCGACCGTTTTATGAAGATTGCGTCGGTGCCATACCATCGGTTTGATCTGAAGCTGGAAGGTGGCAATATCGACCCTGCAAGAGGTGTTTACGAGCAAAGGAAACAAGGCGTACTGCATCTTTGGGATGTGCCGGGTCGCCCGGAAGGGATACGGGATATTAAAGAGTATGACCACATCTTGTTGAGGGATGTGTATCCGGGGATAGATTGGGCCTTGTACTTCAGAGAGACGGCGCAGAGGACAAGGACATTTAAGCATGAGTTTATCGTTCATCCCGGTGCGGATCCTTCTGCTATAAGGATGCACATTGAAGGTTCGCAGCTGGATGTGAATGAAGATCAGTTGCTGGTAAGAACGCAACTTGGGGAGGTCAATCTGGGCAAGCTGCTGACTTTGCAGGAAGGGGAAGAAGTTGAATCATCGTATGTGTACGACGGTAAGACCATTTCGCATAAACTTGCAAAATACAACCGAAGCAAGGAACTGGTAATTGACCCCGAATTGATCTGGAGTACCTACTATGGAGGAACATTCCTGGATGGGCCAGAGGCTGTAGGTATAGACGCGCAGGGCAATCAATATGTCGCTGGGTACACTTCGGCGGTGCCCGGGGCCTTTCCGCTTCAGCCCGGGCCTGGCTACTATGATGCAGTAAGCTCGTTGGGATTCCTGCTTAAGTTCAATGCAGATGGCGCGCGTGTGTATGCTACATTTTATGGAATGCTTGTTCGCGATCTTGACATAGACAGTGCCCAGAATGTGGTCGTAGTCGGCTACGCGGGTGGCGGAAACCCAAGCCTGTTTCAGCATCTGCCGGGAGCATACAACCAGAACATCGGAACAGGTGAAGAAGGAATAATCGCGAAATTCGATAGTGCGGGAAATCGTTTGTGGTGTACAGCTTTTGGCGGTGGGGGTGAAGACAGAATATATACCGCCGCATTTGATCAGCATCAGCATCTGTATGTCGCAGGCTTTACTCAGTCCGGAAACTTCCCTTTGCAATCCCTGCCAGGTGCTTACAATCAGAATAACATAGGGGGCGGCAAGGATATATTTATTGCACGCTTCAATGAGCAGGGGGCGCTGCTGTGGTCTACGTTTGTTGGTGGTGCGGGAGTTGAAGAAGCTTTTGATATCCGCATAGACAAAGTGAACCGACCATACCTGGTCGGGTACACGTTTTCGCAAAACTTTCCATTGCAACCATCGCCGGGCGCATACTATGATTCGCAGCTTACGGGTGGTGGCAGTAAGGGCTTTATCACTCGTTTTGGCACCAATGGCACACTGGAATGGTCCACATTGTTCGGGAGCAGTGGTGGAGCAGATAGTTATGATCCAAACCAGGTGGCGGATGTTGCATTCGACAGTAAGAACAATGTGTATGCAATTGGCAAGGCGCATGGTATAGATCTGCCATTGAAGCAAAAAGCTGGTGCGTACTTCAAGCCGAACGGGTCGGGCGACTATGATATGTTCGTCGCACAGTTTAGCGGTTCGGGTGAACAGTTGTGGACGACCTATTTTTGAGGATCGGGCAGAGAGCTTGCAATTGCGGGTGGAACGTCTGAAAGTGCTCTTGGTGTGGATTGCAATGATCAGCTTTATGTCGTCGGAAACATTATGGAAGATCCGTTGGAGCTATTCCCCAGAATTCCTTCTACGGAGCCGGGCTCTTTTTTTCAGGGCGTATATACTCCGGGCAATTTGCCCGGCAGACCAAGGGATGCATTCATTACAAGGTTTGATACTTCAGGTGCTATTAACTGGAGCACGCTCATTGCGTCTGACGGATACGATATGATCCGGGACATTGCTATCCGAAACAATATATTGCTGCTGGCAGGGGAACATAACTGGTCGGGAGGGGCGGTAGTTGGCAAGCCAGGCTCGTATCAACAGGGATATTCGGGCATTGCCGACGGATGGTTTGATGACGGGACTGTTAAATCCTTTCAGCTATTGCCGCCTGAGCCGAGAAAGCATACAGTCAAATCCTGTGTATTTCCAATACAGCTGGACGCGGGCGAAGCAGGAATAAAGAGCTACCAATGGTCGAGTGGCAGTACGTCTGCAGCCATAAATGTGCAAACAGCCGGGATCTATGTGGTACGGAAGCAGACCTTTGGAGGATGTACCATAGTCGACTCTTTTGACGTGATTGCAGAAAGCGCGCCGCAGACGCCCTTGCTGGCGGAGGAGACTGTGAGTTTTTGTGAGGGCGATTCTATAGAACTGAACGTATTGCAGACACCTGGTGCAAGTTATCTCTGGAGGCATGGCAGCACGGAGCCAGGTGTAATGGTACATCAGCCAGGCCTTTACCATGTCTCTGCTTCACTAGGTAATTGTGTAGTGGCAGATAGTGTTTATGTGGAGTTGGCACTACCTCCATCTGTTTTTTTGGGTGTAGATACTCTAATTTGCACAGGTGAACGTATCTTGCTACAGGTGAAGGATGTGGACGGTAGTTATGCCTGGCAGGACGGAAGTGATAAGTCCAGCTATGAAGTGACTGCAAAAGGATTGTACTGGGTGGAGGTTACCAGTAGTGTAGGTTGTAAGGCTAGTGATTCGATATTGATAGACGAGACTAACTGCCAGTTGCCTTCACTGCCTTCAGCATTTTCTCCAAATGGAGATGGGCTAAATGACCTGCTGCGTTTCGTGGGATTGGGTGGTGAGTTTAAGCTGGTGCATCTTTCTGTGTACAACCGCTGGGGCGAATTGGTCTTTTACTCAAACAATTTGCACCAGGGCTGGGACGGGAGATTTAAAGGGGTGTTGTGTGAAATAGGGACGTATTATTGCCATTGGGAGCTTAGCGCTACACGGACTGGTAAAAGGTTCCAGGGAAAGTCTGACGTAACATTGGTACGGTAGCAGGCTTGGCGCAGAGTGCTGTTTTTCCGTAGTGGGTAGGGCGCAAGTAGGTATAACGCAGGACGCTGATTGGTCGCAGGTAGGACATTTACTAAGCTTTCGCCAGGGCCAGACTAGCCGTGCGGGCCCTTGTGAAAGGACTGCTAAAAACGGCTGGATTTCACTGAATAGGTAATCTGTTGGCGCAGCTTTTAAGAAATGGTTAACTACAACAGAAGCCTATGAAGCAGGTTCTATTTTCACTATGCGTGCTATTTACTTTGGCACAAAATTCAGCAGCTCAGACCCGGGACAGTATTGATGCACAACGAGTTATTCCAGACACGCCGAATGTAAATCCTTCAGGGTCCAGAATTGTGGATAGTGTCGTACTTGATGTAGTATCGCCCATCCGGCCAAAGGGATTGTCCTGGAAACCCGTCGTTATTCCGACTGCAATGATTACTTATGGGGTCCTGGCGACTTCAAACGGCTGGTTGAAGCAGATAAATGAAGAAGCACAGCAGCAGATTTACCTGAACAGGGGCAACCAGGATCCGATTCATATTGATGACTATACCATTTTTGCCCCGGCAGTAGCGGTCTTCGGCTTGAAGATTGCAGGTGTGCAGGCCAAACACAATTTTGTAGACTGCGGACTCTTGTATGCTATGTCGAACGTGATAGCCAACGGGGTTGTGTTTGCCACCAAAGAAATAAGCAATATCGACAGGCCTGATGGTTCGAATGACCTGTCTTTTCCTTCCGGCCATACCGCAGCGGCCTTTGTGAGTGCGGAGTTTTTGAGGCAGGAGTATAAACATGTCTCACCCTGGATAGGTGCTGCCGGTTATGTGGTGGCAGCCGGAACTGGTTTTTTGAGGATATATAACAACAAGCACTGGTTTAATGATGTCATTGCCGGTGCCGGCGTGGGAATTCTTTCTACCAGGCTTTCCTACTATCTCTACCCGAAACTAAAGAACCTCATTATCCGGAAGGCAAGCAGCAGTGTCGCCTTTATGCCGACTTACAACGGGCAGATGGTGGGCTTTGTGCTTGTCAGCAATTTCTAGCATTAGCTGATAGTGTGTGTTAAGACCTGCGAGTCAAAGCTTCTTTGTACACCTGCAGGCATCGTTCTCTTGCAAACTGGTGCGCTACAATAGGTGGTGGATATTCGGCGGTGTTTAGTTCAGGAATCCAGCGGCGCTGGTAGATCCCCTGTGGGTCAAAGCGCTGTGCCTGTGTCATGGGGTTGAAAATGCGGAAATAGGGTGCAGCATCCACACCTGAACCCGCAGCCCATTGCCAGTTGCCAACATTAGACGCCTGGTCGTAATCAAGGAGGTGCTGTGCGAACCAGGCTTCACCCCAGCGCCAGTCGATTAGAAGGTGTTTGCAAAGGAAGCTGGCCACCAGCATACGCACCCTGTTGTGCATCCACCCAGTAGCTTTCAGTTCCCTCATACCTGCATCCACCATAGGGTACCCTGTCGTGCCTTCACACCATCTTTGGAATTCCTCTTCATTGTTTCGCCAGTTTACCCAATCATATGCAGGTCTGAATGATTGGTGTACTGTGTGGGGGAAATGCCACACGATCATGTTGAAGAAGTCACGCCAGATAAGTTCATTTAAAAGTTTGGGCTGTGCATGAGCTGCAAGATGCCGGATAGAGACTTTGCCAAAACGGAGATATGGGCCGAGGCGCGTAGTGCCTGAAAAGGCAGGGAATTCATGGTTGTCTTCATAAGTGGCGGTAGCAGATTGCAAATCTCCCGGATCGGGAAGTTGAGTGGGATTGTAGCGAAATCCAAGGTCGTCCAGCGCGGGGAATGGCGAGATTCCTTCCTGTACGAATGCTGCAGAAGCAGGTGTTTCGAACTCTTGATTGGGAGAGGCTGTGAAACTCTTCAGCCATTTGTTGCTGTAGGGAGTGAATACTGTGTATGGTCTACCATCGTCCTTCATGATTTCGGTAGTGTCGAAAAGAACATGGTCCTTGTGAAGGTGGAATCGGATGTCGTGTTGTGTCAGCAGCTCTGCGATCTGCTGGTCTCTTTTGCGCGCAGCAGGTTCATATTCGCGATTGGCGAAGACTGCGCTCACCGGCCAGTCCTCTAGAAGTTGTTTGAAAATAGAAACTGCAGCTCCCTTACACAGCAGGAGTGCGCTACCTTGATTACGAAGTTCGGCGTCCAGTTCTTTGGCCCAGGCATAGACAAGACTTGCCCGGCGGTCGTCAGATTCCCATGCATTGGTGAATACTGGGTCAAGGATGAACAGGCATAGTACTGGAAATCCTGAGTTGAGGGCGCTGTGGAGCGCAGCATTATCGTG
>JAFAAT010000242.1 GCA_023426425.1 Bacteroidota bacterium
GAGACGTTGATGGTATAGCTTCCTTTGGCTAGTGTAGCTGTAGGTTCGGTAAGTGTATTCACGCCATCCACTAGTTTGTGGGTGAGCTGCGAGATTACCCGGCCTGTAACATCGGTGATATTGATAGTTGCTGTTGCTTCCACATTACTGATGATTTTGACATGGAGCTGGTCTTTGACCGGGTTAGGGAAAAGGCTGATAGAACCGGTGATAGCTTTGGTTGCGGACACTACATTGCTGTAGCTTGTGCTACCGCCTTTGTCTGTCATTTGTACACGATAGAAAGTCTCGCCGTCTGCAGCCGCGTTGTCGTAGGCTGAGAACCGCAGGCTGTTGTCAGGATTGCGGGTTTCGAAGCTGGTGAAGTCTTTGCCGTTTGCGCTCTTCTGAACGGTGAAATGACTTACTTTAGAAACATCTGCCACTTCCCAATTTACGATATTTCTGCTGCCTTGATTGCTTGCACTGATTGAAGTGATTTCGGCAATAGGAAGAGGTGTGCCTACACCTACACCAGCTGCAAAAGTTCCTCCGCTAAAGCTGGTCAGGCCATTAAACTGCGCAAATGGAAGTCCGTTAATGCGTTCATTCGTAGCATTGGCATTTGTGAGTGCCACAGCATTGAGCACACCGATGGCATCCATGTGGGAGGCGGAATTAGCGTAAGTAGTTGTAGTGGTCTTAAACCAGGTAGGAGCTTCTGCAGTGCCACCGTTGGTAGAGATGAAATTGTCCACTGCAGTCATCACCTGCTCAATTTCTGTGGAGTCGTAGAAGAAGCGAAGATCTACTGGTCCTGTGAGTGAAGTGGCACCCAGGTCGACGTTCCAGTATCTTCTCATTGTGTAAGTTGCCTGCTGAGTTGGTGCGTCTTCCACTCCGAAATGCGTAGCGTCGACGTTAATGGTCGGGATTGCTGCTGCTTTGGCTGCAACGTTTGCACCCACAGATGTGGGATCCCAATTGATAGCAATCAAATACTCGTCATTGAAAAGCGGATTAGCGTAGTAAGTCCAGCCATTGTCGTCGCAGACAGGCTGAAGATTAATGTTGTTGGAAAGGCCGGTTGCCAGCTCTACATTCTGCAGTGCTTCGCTGCCGATCATAATATCATCCAGTCCAATAACGTTTCCAAATTTGCCAACGGCGTCGAAGGCAATCCTCACGGTCTGTCCTGCGTAGGCGTTTAAATCTATTACTTCTTTACGCCAGCCTGGGGATGTAAATAGCACATCGTATCGGGCGTAACCGCCAACCCTTGTCCAGGTGGCACCACCGTCGGTGCTGATGCTGACATAGAGGCTGTCCTGATTGGCTGCGAAGCTGTTGTCATGACTCATCCAGAAGCCAAGTTTCGTTTGATTGCAGGAAGCGGTACCTCCTGAAGAAGAAATTGTAAAGCAGTCGCTGGAAATCCTGGAAGCAGTGCCGGTTGTGAAGTTATAAGCATCGAAAAGCACGAAATTCTGTCCGGAGTGTGGGCGTAGTGAATCTGCGAGATTAGGATTTTTCATTGCTCCCGTTTGCAGCGTCCAGTTACCCGTGCCGGAGACCTGTGAGACATTACCGACGGTGAAAGTGGCATTTTCATAGGACTCAATGGACGGGAATGAAGCTACAGAATTAAGTACGGTATGAGTTGTTCTCAAAGTATCATTCAGTTGTTCCTGATCGCCGATGAAAGTCACCCAGGCAGTATCGAAGTCGGCGCCGGTGACATTCAGCGGGAGGCCGGAGAAGACAATTGTATCGCTGTTGCCTGTTGAGATCGGATTGCTATTGGTAAGGGTAGCAGAGTAGGTGTTTGCACCGCCGATTTTAAGCGTAACTGAAGCATCGCCTACACCGATTGTGTTAGCGCCGACGTTAGATACGACTGCGCGGATTTCCTGTGGTGTGTTGGAGCATGTTGAATTTCCACCGTTGTTGAGAATAAGTGCGCTAAGACTCGCATCGTTGGAGAGAATCAGTTTTGGCTCGATCATAAACCTGAATGGGCTCCCCGGCGCGAAATCCGTCCAGTTGGTAGCACCGGTTGGTGAGGCGTAGTAGAAAGTAGCCGGGCGGATCGGAGATTCTGACTGATAGGAAAAGCTTACGTTGGCAGTACCAACCTGGCGCACACCGACGAAGAAATCACCAGGACTAAGTCCGGCAGCTGGTACAACCGGCATTACGTATACGCCACTTGTACTTGTTTGTTGGGGAGATTCCCAAATCAGAGTTCCCGGCGTGCCACCCGTTCCTGAAGCGTCCCAAATACCGATTTTAAAGGGTTGACCACCGGTTGAGAAATTGACTGAAATCTGGGTAAGGAAGGTGAAAGCATTCGTATTGAATCTTGCGACGAAATCACCTGTGGCTCCGTTGAAACCTACGCCACCTGCCGGTGTGGGACTATATGCATAGGACCAGGTGTTGTCGTTTGCAAGCTGGGAAAGCGAGTTTGAGTTGTTAGATAGATTATCATCGGCAGGTACGCTGACAGTTATATTGTTAGTTCCGGTGTTATTGAAAAGTGCAGGAGGGAATGTTACTATCGTGGAAGCACCGGGTGCCAGAGAAGGGATAATTTCCGTTGCAGTGAAGGAATTTGCACCTGTGATATCAAGGGTAACAGCCAGGTTTGTCTGAACGCCGTAGCCCTCATTTTTCACATTGGCAGTGATTGTTTGCAAGCTCGCATTTGGAAGAGGCAATTTGCCAAGGGTGTAGATATTTAAAACACCAGCATCATTGGGGTAAGAGTGTTTTAGTCTGATTGCATTTCGGAAAGCAGATGGGGCAAGTACAGTACTGGCAGATAGCGGTGTTGTATTGTTGTAGCGACGGGTGGTGTTGAGGGTGCCGTTTGTACTATTTCCGTTTGCTGTGGTAAAAGTGATCCCGTGGCTTGTAGCGTCTGCCCGTTCGACGAGTACCTGGAGATTAGTTCCCGGCGTGCGCACATAAGGCGTAGTGAGTGCTATCTCTTTGAAGCCAGTACCCGTGAAAGTGACTGTGCCGGAGAATACCAGGGTGTATCCGGTGGTTGAGTAAGTACCTGAGGTGAAAGTTGTGGTGGTCAGGGGTACATCCTTCATCCAGATTGATACGTTGCTGAAGGTTGGTCCTGAACCAAAAGTAGCCACGCTGAAGCCGATAGTGTCAATGGCCGTAGCAGGAGTTGTGAAATTACCGGCGCCTATTTCAGCTTCGGTATAAATTGACTCGTTGGCAGCATAGAGGGAGCTGCCAAAGACTGCGTTACCGCTGCTGCCGGGGCTGCCCGTGATGTCGACGATTTGTGCCTCAGCTGTGCTGAGCGAGAGGATTGCGAAGAGGAAGCAGGAGGCTTTTAGTAGTAGTTTTCTCATAAAGGATGGTTTATTTATTAGAAAAGTAATATCCGTTTTGTTCAAATCCTAGTAAAAAGGATAAAAATGTCATTAAACTGTAAAGACAGTAATGGATGAGCTGCGGTTGGCAGATTTGATAAATTCTGCTAATTAGTTGATATGAAGGAGGTAAGACGACAGCCAGTTGTTGAGGGAGGAGATTGCTTCCGGAATCTTCCAGCGAGAGCGGTCGCGGGCTTCGACGTAGTTGGAGATGCTGCGGACCTGGGCGAAGGGGATGTTTTGGAGGAGGCAGACGTAGTGGAGGGCGGCACCTTCCATAGATTCGAGCTGGCAACCATACTTGCGCCATCGACGTTCGGCCTGGAAGGAAGTGCCTGCGGTCATGTTTACGGTTAGGGCGGAGACCTGGGGAAGGCTGATGCCGAGGGAGGAGGGGCCGTGAGGATTGGGTAAAGTTTTTGAACGAAAAGGAGCTTCGTCAGGCGGGGTGAGGCCCAGGTCGAAGATGTCCAGAAAATTGTACTGGTCTTCTGCGCCGGTGTCACCAAGTGTTTCAGTGGAGATGAAGGCGAGGGAGGCTAATTCGAGGGAGCGGTCGTAGCTGCCGGCGATGCCTGCCTGGAGTACGAGGTCGAAGGAATGATTGACGAGCTTTTTTGTAAGGTGGTAGGTGGTGGGTAGCAGTCCGACGCCTGAGATGAGGATCTGGAGGTGGTGTGTGCCATTACTGAGCCAGCCATCCGGTTGCTGATGCCATTGTTGCTGAAGCAGATCTGCCAGAGGTGCTATTTCTGCGGGAGTGGCGGCGACGAGCAGGATATTCATAGACAGAATGGAACATTTTTGACAAAACCATTATGCGGAGGTAATTTTGCAAGATAACTGAATAAAATGGTTTACCTGACACGTGTCGAGCATTTTAATGCCGCACACCGTTTATATAATGAGCACTGGTCTGATGAGCAGAATGTAGAAGTGTTTGGAAAGTGTGCCAATGCTAACTGGCATGGACATAATTATGAGATCCATGTAACGATTAAGGGGGAGCCTCATCCTGATACTGGTTTTATCTTCAATGCGAAGACATTGGGAGATCTGATAAAGGATGTGATCATCGAGAAGGTGGATCACCGGAATCTGAATGTGGATGTGGATTTCATGAAGGGAAAGTTTACGAGTGCTGAAAACTTTGCTATTGGCATCTGGGACGAACTGACCCCCCATATAGAGCGCAATGGTGCGAAGCTGCACGCAATCAAGCTCTATGAGACGCCGAGGATTTATGTGGAGTATTTTGGCTGATGCATATCTTTTTAATAAGAACAAATGGGCTATACCAAGACTGAGAGTTACGATGAGGGGCTGATTGAGAAACTTTCTGCGAATTATCGCTCTGTTATTTCGTTAGTGGGGGAAGATCCGGAGCGTGAGGGGTTGTTGAAGACACCTGAGCGTGTGGCCAAGGCGATGATGTATATGACGCAGGGATATGAGATGGACGCAAAGGAAATACTGAACTCAGCGAAGTTTAAGGAGGCATATAGTGAGATGGTGATTGTGAAGGATATTGAGTTGTATTCGATGTGTGAGCATCATATGCTGCCGTTTTTCGGAAAGGCGCATATTGCGTATATACCCGATGGGTATATTACCGGGCTGAGTAAGATTGCGAGGGTGGTGGATTGTTATTCGAGGCGGTTGCAGGTGCAGGAGCGGATGACGCACCAGATACTGGATGCTATCCAGGAGACGCTGAATCCTTTGGGTGTGGCTGTGGTGATTGAGGCGAAGCATTTGTGTATGATGATGAGGGGTGTTTCGAAGCAGAATAGTGTAACGACTACATCGGCGTTCAGTGGACAATTTGAGGCCAATGAGACCAGGTCGGAGTTTCTGAGGTTGATTACTGCGGAACTTTATTAGTGTAGTTGGAGAGAAGCGGATTAGTGCTATCTTTGCGGGCTCCATCCCCAGTGGAGTGAGTATAGATTCGGGACGTAGCGCAGCCCGGTAGCGCATCAGCATGGGGTGCTGGGGGTCGCTGGTTCGAATCCAGTCGTCCCGACCGAAATGAAAGCCTTCGCGATAGCGGAGGTTTTTTTTATTTGGGGGAGGGAGGGACGGGGGGACGATAGTTGTTTTTTTGTGTTTTCGTGTTTTTGTCTAGCTGATCTACGCGAGTGTTTTTATTTTTTAGGGACGGTGGGACGTTCCGCGAGTGCCCGGCGCGAGTGGTAGTTACACAGAGCACTCAGAGGAGACACGGAGGTTCGCAGAGTTTCCCGGGCCATACTTATGCATCAGGTCGGACATGGAGCGGGTGGGGCTTTGCCGGACGAATAAATTTTCTGTATATTGATTTTGAATGTTAGAGTCCTGTTTAGTTGAGTCAGTTTAAGGATCGGATTTTCGCAGTTACCTGGACAGTTTGCCTGCTATTTTCGTGTAATAGTGGACACAAAGCCGTAGGAACTGGTGAGGCCGGAGAGACCGGTGTAGAAAGAGAGACACTCATCAACGCACTGAAACAGCTTAAGTCGCAGCTTGCTTCTAAAGACGAGCATCGCATCACTGAACTTTTCGAGTTTCCTATTCCCGACTCGATCGTACCAATCTATGTATTCGACGATAGTTTCGACGCCAGGCAAGAAGCAAGTGGAGGGCTTGTAACGAGGAGTATGTTTAATGATTTTTTTTCGCAGATATCAGAAAGTATTCAAATGGAGGACGTCAACACTCTTTTTGCGAATGTGCGACTTGATAGTTTGCATCAAACTAATGTGCTGACGCATGAGGTGCAAACTGATACAATCCCGTGCCGTAGGCACTACCAACTAGAAGTGCACAATGATTCAGTGACATTGACATTGGAGCAGTTGACAAAACCAGGATTCCAAGGTCCAGATATGACGGAAACCGGACCCTCCAACGAATCTAGTGAATATTGTGAGAAAGTGCTTTGGTGGATATTCAAGTTTGAAGGAAATAAGCTTAGGCTTGTGAAAATCTCTGGGGCAGGTTGAGCAACTAGTGTAAAGCAGTAATTTCGGCCTGTGACATATATTACCAAAACACTTTCTCAGCCGTACCCTTCTACCTCGCCCAGACAGATTCTGACACTGGCGGGGGTTCTGGGGATGGTAGTTTGTGTGTTGTTGTTTGTATTTCAGCCATTTGGGCTATATAATGCTTCGCCATTCTCTTCGAAGATGCTTGTGATTGCTGGTTATGGGTTGATTACGGCAGCAGTGGTACTAGTCAATGGAATACTGCTACCTATCCTGCTGCCGCAATTTTTTGACAGAGACCGCTGGACTCTGGGAAAGGATATTCTGCTGGGGGGCTTGCCGAATTTTATTTTTGTGGGCTTTGTGAATGCGGGCTATTCGATATGGGCGTTTAATTTTCCAGCTACTGCAAGAACTTTCCTTTTTTTCCAGGCTGCGACTATGAGTGTAGGATTCCTGCCCTATTTACTGGTGATACTGTACAGACACAATCAGCTCCTCCGCAGATATGCGCTGGAAGCTGCCGCAATAAATAGCGACATCCCAGGGCGGAAAGGGCTGATTGCAGCAAAGGAAGACGAAGTGACTCTTCATTCGGAGTCGAAGTATGAGCAACTAACTCTGAAGGTTAGTGATTTTTTGTTCGCTTGTTCAGCAGACAATTACGTGCGTATCTATCACATGGCGCAAGGAGATATGAAGGAAAGCCTGTTGCGTACCACACTGAAAAACCTCGAGCAGGCGTTTGAAGGGCATGTGCAGATTATAAGGTGTCACAGGGGGTACCTGGTGAACGCAAACCAAGTACAATCAGCGGAAGGGAATGCACAGGGATTGAAGCTGAAGTTGGAAGGTTGTGAAGAGTCAGTGCCTGTAGCGCGGGGGAAAGTGGCTGAGGTAAGAGCTTTGGTATCCGGCACCTAAGATTTGCATTTCGTCCCACAGCAGGCTATTTATCCCAAAAAAATCTACACACGTCCCGGTTTTTAGGCAGTCGCTAAAGCTCAAAATAGGTTTGCGTTCTAAAAAAAAACGCGATGTATCCATTCACTTTATTGTTACATGTCATTGCAGGGACTATTGCATTAGTCGCCGGGGCGGCTGCAATTTTCGCAAGCAAGGGTAGCCTTGGGCATAGGAGGTCCGGCAAAGTTTTCTGTTATTGTCTTTACACAGTGGCGATCACCGCAGTAGCGATGTGTTTTATGAAATGGAACTCATTTCTGCTGTCAATTGCTCTGTTCTCCGCTTACCTGGTTTTTTCGGGGCAGCAGGCCATCGGTATCTGGAGAGGGTGCGGCCGAGGAACAGGAGGGCTGAGTTTCTGGATTTTTGCCGCGGCTTTTGTTGTGGCAATGTGGATGGTGATTAGTCCCCTGGTGAATATGATCAATGCCGGGCGCATTTCAGTGCCTGTGTTGAGTGTATTTGGTGTTTTGATGGGTTGGTTTTCTTTACAGGACCTGCGCCTGCGGAGGGAAGGAATAGAAGTACCACCTAACTCCTGGCTGTACCGACATATCTCGATGATGGGGGGAGCTTATATAGCTACAGTGACTGCATTTC